>NZ_JAZKRK010000040.1:0-13924 GCF_036626455.1 Halodesulfurarchaeum sp.
CGAGCGGATTCTGAACCCAGGAAACCGAACGTAGTGAGGTTTCCGTTGGTTCAAATCCGGAGAGGCATTATACTCAGAGTTCAAATGCCTGCTAGTGGTTGGTGCGCGCAATCTTTACACTCATCGAACTCGATCAGTCTCCTAATACCTGAAACAGATCCATTTCTCAGAAAACACCTTATTGACGGATTCTGCTCAACAAGCAGGCCATGAAATACCAGCCCTCGGCAATCTGAATGACTTTCGCAACTCTGCGAGCCGTTCGTTGACACTCGTCGTGACTCAGCGCTTGAGTTCACCCCGGCACTAGTGGACCTGTATACAAATTAACCAAAACAGCCCGCAGAATATCGGACGTCTCCCTCAGTCGGCGGACTCGATGTTGGTGACCTCGAACCACGCGCCGCCGGCTTCGCTCTCGGTCACGCGAATCTCCCAGTCGTGTGCATCGACGATCTGCTGCACAATTGCAAGGCCGAAACCAGTCCCCTCGTCGCTTGTCGAGTAGCCAGACTCGAAAATCTCCGTGCGGTCCTCCTCGGGGATTCCGGGACCGTCGTCGGCGACGTAGAAGCCGTCGTCCAAATCGCCGATCCGAATCGTTACGTCGTTGCCACTGTGCTCAACCGCGTTCCGCAGGAGGTTTTCGAGGAGTTGCTGGAGACGGCTTTTGTCGGCGTGGATCCGCCCGTCAATATCGGTCATAAGTGTCGCGTCGGCGATAGCCACGTTTTGCCAGCAGGTCTCTGTGAGCCCCGCCAGATCAACCGGTTCCCTCTCACCAACCTGCTCCCCTTCACGGGCAAGCGTCAAAAGATCATCAATCAGGTCGTTCATTCGTTCGAGCGCACGATCCACATCGTCAAGATGGTCGCTGTCGCACTCCTCGCGAGCGAGTTTTAATCGGCCTTCGGCGACGTTTAACGGGTTCCGGAGGTCGTGAGAGACGATACTCGTAAATTCGTCGAGTCGGTAGTTCTGTCGTTTCAACTCCTGTTCTCGCGTCCCCCGGTCAAACGCGACTTCAGCCTGTGAAGCGAGGATTGAGGCGAGTTTCTTATCGAACCTATTGAAAGATTCCGGCGACAGTGATGCTATCCCAAGAACACCGTATTCACCCAGTGGAGCAATGATTGCACCTCGGATCGGCAAATCACTAGCGAGATCTCCTTCCGTTTGAACATCGTCATATGCGACCGTCTCACCCTGCTCCAGTACGTGCCATAACAGCCCTTCTCCGCGTTCAAACGATGGAAGATCGCCAAATGTGCCTTCGACCTCCTCCGAGGTGTACACCGGAACGAGTTTCTCACTCTCCTCATCTCGGATATAGATGTGGACGAGCGGTAAACCGAGGACGGAACCAGCAGCCGTACCAACACACTCGTGAATTTCATCCGGAGTCCGAAGCTGCATGAGATCGCGGGTCACGTCGTGCAGATCGCCGAGCGCCTGCTTACGCCGGATCGGGAGGGATACGTCATTGGCGACGACTTGGAACGCGTCCTCACCGTGATAAATGATCGGTCTGCCGTGGACTTTGACGTGCTTTGTCTCCTCAGTTTCCGTCAGTAACTTCCCACGTTCCCACCCGACCTCCTGCCCATTGCGGAGCGCCTCGATATGTGACTGGACCGTCGGTATCGTATCCGGGTGAACGAACTCGGTAATCGATTCACCTACAAGTTCGTTCCCCGAATCGACGTCAAGCCACTCGACGACTGTTTGGTTGACGAATTCGATCTGTCCGTTTTTGACGATGAAAATGCCGTTAGGGGAACGCTCGACGATGTGGCGGTACCGTTGTTCGCTTTCCTCAAGTTTAGATCGAGTGCGATATTGTCTGACCGCGTTCTTGACCCGGTTCGCCAAGAGCGTATATTGATCGGTGCCGCTCCCTTTCTGGAGGTAATCGGTCACACCAGTGGAGATAGCCTCGCTGGCAACCTCCTCGGAGCCCTTCCCGGTATAGAGAATGAACGGCAGATCGGGATATTCCTCGCGGACGGTTTCGAGGAATTGGATACCGTTCTGACCGGGCATATCGTAGTCGGACACGATGCAATCGAAGTCAGTCTCGACGAGACGATCCAGTCCCTCGGCGGCGTTATGTGCTGTTTCGATGTCGAATCGGTCGTCTTCACGTGCCAAGAAGGTAGAGGCAAGGTCAGCGAGATCGGGGTCGTCCTCGACGTGGAGAACGCGAATTGTGTCCGGCTTTGTATTCATAGCTGGTGCCGACAGTCCGGGATTGAACAGCAAGAGAGATAAGTGTTTGATAAAATTTGCCCGAGACTGATTAACATGCTGCTGTATATGCGCTTTGTATTCAACACGCTGTGGAAGGTCTACTTGGAGGTTGTCAGAAACCGCCTGCAAGACGTAGAGATTGATTGCTACAGGAAGAGTCTCGGTAACAACTGATAGTCCCACATTCGAGAAGTTCTCCTTCGCCGGAATCGATGTATTCTTCGCCTGGTCGTCGGACTACGTTTTCATCCACGGAGTATCTTTTCTTTCCTCGAATGTGCAGCGTTCATCGGGGCAATAGTTATTCGGACGGGGCTGGTTTTCGTAGATAGTTCCGATAATGAGGGTCGGTGTACTTCGTAAGGAACTGTCAATTAGTGGGCTCATAATTGCTGGTATCGGCTTTTTCCTCACCCGATTTACGGTTGCCCTGACAGTCAGCAATACACCGATGAAATTTCTTTTCGCCGGGCTTTTGCCGCTCGTTTTGGGATTGGGGCTTGCGGCGTTTGGGATCGCCTTAACGGTCGGTGCCTATCGGACGCGATTCGTTCGAACCGTCGCCCGCTGGACGCTCATCGGAACCGGGATGATGGGCGTGTTGGTCATTTCCACAATTTTCGGTTCGACAGGTATGAGACCGATCCTTCTCTCACCGGGGCCGCTACTGTCGAATTTCTTGATCGGCGGTGCCGTCGGCGGTTCGATGGTGGGGGTGTACGCTGCACGAAGTCGAGACAATCAGGAGAAACTCAGACATCATGCCAATCGACTCGCCACGTTAAACAGAATTCTCAGAGATCAGGTGCTGAATGCTGTTTCAATTATCAAAGGGCACGCCTCTCTGTTGGCGGGCTCCGAGAAGTCCTGGAACGCATCGTCGGTAGACGTCATTGCGGGCCAGAGCGAGGTCATCGAGAACTCCATTGAGGAAATCGGATCATTGACGATCATGGAAACCGACCGCACCGATCTGCAGCAAGTAGATCTGGAGGGGGCTGTCGAGGAGGCAATAGCAGAAGTTCGCCTGGAGTTTCCTGACGTCCAATTCGAATCGGATCTTCCAGGGCCCATTCAGGTGTACGCAAACGACAAGTTAGATCACGTCTTTTATCTTCTGCTAGACAATGCTGCTCGCTACAACGAGGCTGAGGACCCCTATGTAGTGATTTCGGCCGAAAAACGGGCTCATACAGTTCATATTCGGATTCGAGACAATGGCCCAGGACTCCCAAAACGGGAGCAGAAGACCCTGGAAATGGGCACCGTAACGGAATTCGACGACCCCCGCTCCGGCTTTGGCCTGAATATCGTTCGCCTCCTCGTCGAAAGTTTTGGCGGCGTGATCCGAACCGAGGTCACCGATGGGACGACGATCGAGATCGAACTTGGTCGGGGAGATCAGGAGATATCTTTCAATCGGACCGGGCAAGGTGAGGTCGGAACCTATGGCGTTCCAAACACGCACTTGGCGATCGGTACGGTTGGCGGCCTTCTTGCCGGGGCTGTCATGGGAGTGACCATGCAAGCGATGGCTGGCATTATTCCCGTGATTGGGGCGCTCTATGGGGTTCAGGATCCACTCATTGGATGGGTAACACACGAATTCCATAGTGTCGTGTTCGCTATGATTTTCGTGACACTGCTCACCGGCTTCCCCCACCGGTCCAAATCTCTGAAAGTTCGGCTCGGCGTGGCGCTCGGGTTTGCAACGTTTCTCTGGCTGGTAGCTGCAGGTATCGTCATGCCGATCTGGCTCCGATTGCTTGGGCTTGATGCCTCCCTTCCAGATCTAACTGGTGCGGCCCTCGTCGGGCACCTTGTTTGGGGCGTAACGCTCGCAATCGTCCATCACTTCCTCCGAACGCGCTTGGAATCAACTGACTCGCTCCCCACGCTACAATTCGGACCGCTGGGATAAATACGTCAGACCTCGAAGAGCCATCTATGATTTCGAATACCCGCCTCTATGCGGCTTCAATTGCATTTGCATCAGGTTTGTACGCTATTTGGAGCGCATCAATGACCTCAACTATGGTGACGAGCAGTTGGTTCATGGGAGTGCTTGGGGTGGTCGTTATCCTTCACGGCGGGGTCCTTCTGACCGAATACGCCGACCGACTCGGACAAAATAGCGGTCCGCTCATGATTGTCTATTCCGTTCTGATGCTCCTCAACCAGGCCCTCATAGGTGTAGGGATAATGGATGACGGTAGTGGAATGAGTATGAACGGCAGCATGGCAACCAGTGGAATGAATTCTAGTATGAGTTGGGATGCAGGGATGATCGCTCTCGCAGTGCTGATGCTCATCAGCGGATTCATCATGACTCGCAGAAACATGATGGCGGCCGCAAGCGATGAAATGTGAGTTGTACAAATCAGCCGTTAAATGGCCGACACTACACTTGAAACGATAGATTGTCATACTGGGCTCCACTTTATCAAAGAACTCTTTGGCATGGATTTTCCTCTGAGAAATATTTGTCCTTTCAAAGTGATGCGATGAATATGGCCATAAACGCATTTCAAACACCGACCGGACGAGACGTTCCGGCGGTGACAACGACTGAGATGAACGCGGTCGACCGAGTCGCTGTCGAGGAAGTGGGGCTACAGCTACTCCAAATGATGGAGAACGCCGGTCGAATTCTCGCCTGGCACGTCCGTGATGTTCGGCCGGAGGACGTTCCCGTCTTGGTCGTGGCCGGTAATGGTGGAAACGGTGGCGGCGGGATGGTTTGTGCGAGACATCTCGCGAATCGTGGGATTCCTGTCCGGGTCATCCTCGATAGATCTCCGGAGGATCTGTTCGGAGCCGCCGCGACACAGTACCGCATTCTCGAAGCAATGGACGTTTCGATTACCGCCACTGGGGAACAACTCTCTCAATCTGTGGGAAAGCGGGTCATCGTAGATGCGCTTATCGGGTACGGACTCGACGGTGAGGTCCGGCCTCCCGCAAGCAAGCTGATCGAGAGTCTGAACGAACTGTCGGAGCCGATTGTGTCACTTGACGTTCCTTCTGGTATCGACGCAACGACTGGTGAAACACTCGGGATCGCAGTCACGCCGACCCGGACTGTCACACTAGCACTTCCAAAAACCGGGCTCGAAACGGGAACTGAGGCACTCTATCTCGCGGATATCGGCATCCCTCAAACGGTGTACGAACGGATCAACATCGAATATGACCGACCGTTCGGGCCCGCTGACTGGATCGAATTGAATCGGTAATCGGCATCAGTTTTTCGGGAATGAATCCCAGAAGACGTCCGGCAGCTCCCGATCGGGATTTTCATCGAGGTACTCCTGTTTCGTCAGGTTCGCATCCTCGATGAGTGTGGCAGCCTCGCCGGCCCACAAATAAAACCCAATCAACGTCTCGCGACGCATTTGTTCGAGATCGACCGAGTGGTACACGTTGACCACGCCACCCTCTTCGCGGTTCAGCTCCGAGCGTTCGAGTAGTCCCAACGCTACGAGTTTGTTGAGATAGCGGGTAATGGTACTCCGATCGTAGCCTAGGGACTCGGCGACTTCGTTCGCGGATAGCGGCCCCTCCCCGATGACACAGAGACAGATATCGAGCCCGGGTTTCGGCAGACCGAACGCCTGGAGGAGTACCTGTTTGACATCCGGAGGCTTCACGCTCATCTCCACATCTGTCACGACCTCCATCGGCTTGTCGTGACAGGACATCGGCGGTTCGTCACGTCCCAACGCGAGGACTATGTTATCACAGTCGGGGCATTCGTAGAGGTTGTACCGACTGGTTGCAGGATCGTATTGTACCTCCTCGGTGTCCGCTGTTTGCTGATTCGCGTCGTTCCCTACCATCAACTACTCCGCTCCATTCAGTAGACAATCATAGGGACTCCTGATAAATGCCTGCTCTCTCATGGCTCCGAATTTTGTCTACCGGAGTCGACGATGACCGTATCATCGACATCGAGTTCCAGGAACTGTTCGCCCGAAATCGTCACTCGAACGTCGTTCTCGGGTGTCAGTCGAGCTAAATCACAGGCTACCAGCCACTGGATATGCGATTCAACCGTCTGTTCGTCGACGGCAAGCGTCGCTGCAAGCGCTTGGATAGTTGTCGTCTCCTGTTGAGTGGCATCGGTCGCCGCGGCGAGCTGTTCTAAGACGACCTGTTTATTTACGGACATTATCTTCTATCCCCCCTTCTGTTTCGACAGGAAGGACACTTGTGCCAATCTCCTGTTAGCGCTCCCTGTGTCACCTACTTGAAATGGTGTGTCAGTATTTCGGTAGCGAAGTTTGGATTGCATCGTGATTTGAGCTATTCTTCGACAGTTCGGCTAATATCCAGCGTGTATGCTTCGAGCACGTCCCGACCCAGAAGAACAGGATATGTCATCTCCGACCGATCGGTAATGCTGGCCGTGACCGTTCGCCACCGCCCGTTCAGACGGAGATCGACATCGACGAGGGGACGGGTCTCCGTCTCAGTCCCCGTTCCTGACCGTACCTCGGTCGTGTCGACAAGGGGGCCAGCGCCGATTCGACCAGCGAGGTCGGTATCAATGCTCGTGCGCTTGGCGCCTGTATCCGACTTTGCAACCGCCTGTTCGGCGCCATCCCGACCATTGATCCGTATCCGAGAGGTGTAACCGAGGACAGCATCGTCGCCCTGTTCTTGGTCTAGCGGTGGTTTACAATCAGGGACGGAGTCGTCCAACGCTGATTCCAACTCAACGACCTGCGAATGGTCGACGTTGCCCCCTGCCCGCTCGATAGCAAGACGTGCGATATGAGGGGCTGCTGAGAGCTCTGTCGCCGAAAACAGGCCTTTGAACCCTGCAGTAGCGTTGACTTCGAGGATGTACCACTCGCCGTCGATCGGCATCAGGTCGACCCCAGCAAGATCCAATCCGAGGACACTCGTTGCTTCCGTCGCGAGTTGGCGAGGTTCTGCGGAAAGGTCATCAGTAACACCCTCCACCTCACCACCGAGAGCAACGTTTGTCCGCCAGTCGTCCTCGGGTGCATAGCGTCGCATTGCTCCGATGATCTCGCCATCGACCACGTATACGCGAAGGTCGGAGGGACGGTCATCGGATTGTTCGAGGAACTCCTGGAGAAACGAGTGTTCGTCGGTAATCATCGGGCTGACCGGTTCTTTGTCCGAGACGATCGACATCTGCTTGCCGTTCGTCCCGATGGTATGTTTGTGGGCGGCGATATCCGGAAGATACTCTGGCCAATCTTTGAACGTTCGCGGTGACCGTCCAAAGTAGGCGTCTGGAACCGGGAGACCGGACGCGGCGAGTTTCGCACCGGCTCGGTACTTGTGGAGTGTGTTCGCGACGGCCTGCGGTGGATTCACGACGGGAGTCGTCTCTTCGTAGAGTGCAGCGAGTTGCAGATCTTCGATCTTGTGGTCGCTCTTCGTCAGAAGCATCCGATTTACGAGGACATCGACGCGTGGTGAGAGCTGGACGGTACCGTCCTCGATCCACGAGGTGACGTTCTCATCCCGAATCCACACGGGTTCATGCCCCAACACTCGAACCGCGTTCAGTATCGCTTTGGTCTCCTTGCTGTTGTGGGTACTCAACACACCCACCCGCTTTGTTTCGCCGGGTGCCTGCGTACTATCGATACTTGCAGCCCGTGCCGTGTCCGTCACACCCTCCGATTCGGGCGAATTTGAGGAGGCGGTCATTAGCTTTGCTCTGGTTCATATTGAGGATACACGTCATTACAGGTTCTGCGAACGTGTAACACAGTTGCAATCGCTCTTTCCGTTTAACCCGATCGGACCCACCATGTATGGACAGATGAGCGAACACAAAGCAGAGGTGTTCACGTTCGATGGTGGTCGTGTGGAACCGGGTGAAACGACGGAACTCCGATATCCTGTGAGCGAGTCGTATCTAAGCGATCCGGTTCGCATTCCAGTGACGATTATCAATGGTCCCCGGCCCGGACCAACCGCCTTTCTTACTGCGGCGATTCACGGGGACGAACTCAACGGTATCGAAGTCGTCCGCGAAGTCGCACAGGAATGGGATCACGCAGATGTCTGTGGAACCCTCGTTTGCCTCCCCGTCCTGAACGTGCAAGGATTCGCTGCACAGGAGCGGTATCTGCCGATCTATGAACGGGATCTGAATCGAGCCTTCCCAGGTAAGCAGGACAGCACGAGTTCGAACCGGATCGCCTACAAGATCTATCATAATTTCATCGAACCCTGTGATTTCGGTCTCGATTTCCACACCTCAACGCGGGGACGGACAAATATGTTCCACGTCCGTGCCGACATGGATGAGAAAGGGGTCGAACGTCTCGCTCGTGCTTTCGGGACGAACCTTATCATGGCCAGTGAAGGGTCCTCGGGGATGCTCCGTCGGGAGGCGACCGACGATGGCATTCCCACGATAACCCTCGAAATGGGTGAAGCACACCGTTTCGAACGGGAGCTCATCGACCACGCACTCGATGGAGTCCGGAGTGTGTTCGCGGAATACGGCATCTACCGACAGGAGACGGTTCGATGGCCGGGATGGCAAACCGTCATCAGTGACAAAGATGAGAAAACGTGGATCCGGGCCGATGCAGGTGGGATCGTCGAGATGCACCACGAGCGTGGCGACCTCGTGGGCGAGGGGGAAACAATCTGTCGAATCACAAACCCCTTCAAATCGAATCAAATAACCGTTCAGGCCCCGTTTACCGGACTTCTGATTGGTGTACTTGAAAATCCCGTGGTGTATCCGGGAAACCCGCTGTGCAATTTCGTAAAAATTGAGAACTCGATTCAACGAATCATTGAGGAACACGAACGGACGGCAGTTGCGACGTGAACTACCTGGTAGCGAACGTATTACGGATTGGGTAGTGAGACACCGGACTGACTTCGGTCCGCTGGAAGAACGGGCTTGTGAATGAATTACACAGGCAAGGTGGGTATATACCCGGTTGCTGTGGAGTTGGTAACGGTGATCAAAAATGGAAGAAGATCTTGGACCGGGCGTCAAGGACACGTTATGTGACACCTGTGCAATCCAACTCGATAGAGTGTCCCAAATTACCGACCTAACTGATCGGGAGACCGAGCTTCTCAACCAGCCAAATCGAAGCGTCAACGCGAATATTCCGGTCAGAATGGACGACGGAGAGATCGAGGTGTTCTCCTCTTTCCGGGTGCAATATAACAACGGGAGGGGTCCGACTAAGGGCGGAATCCGATACCATCCCGGTGTCGATGTTTCGGAGGTGAAGGAACTGGCCTTTCTGATGACCCTGAAATGTGCCGTGGCGAACATCCCTTTCGGCGGAGCAAAAGGCGGCGTCCAGGTGGACCCTGATCGTCTTTCGGCGGGGGAACTGGAACGATTATCACGGGAATATGTGAAAGCGTTTTATTCGGATATCGGACCACGGACGGACATTCCCGCACCCGATGTCAATACTGACGGGCGAATTATGGCCTGGATGCGTGACGAGTACGAATCCATTTCAGGCCACCAGGCGCCAGGAGTGATTACAGGAAAGCCCGTCGATTTTGACGGGAGTGAAGCACGGGAGTACGCAACCTCGCTTGGCGGTGCCGTCATTCTTGACGAGTTCGTCGCCGAATCGAAGATACAGCCGAAAGAGTCCAAGGTGGCAATCCAGGGATTCGGAAACGTCGGGTCAAATCTCGCTGTCTTTCTAAACGGTCGAGGGTACGATATTGTCGCTGTAAGTAACGCTGCGGGGGGAATATACGATTCTTCAGGGATAAACGTCTCTCAATTGTTCGATAGTTACGAATCCAGCGAGGACCTCTTCGCGTTCGGCTCGAAACGCATCTCGAATGCGGAATTACTGACCCTCGACGTCGACGTCCTGATACCGGCTGCAATAGAGGACCAGATTACGATGGACAACGTGGAACAAGTTCGAGCGAACGTCATTCTTGAGATGGCCAATGGACCGACAACGCCGAAAGGCGACGAATATCTCGCTGCGAACGACGTGTCGGTTCTTCCCGATATACTGGCAAACGCCGGAGGCGTGACCGCGTCGTATTTCGAATGGGTTCAGAATACCACGAACGAATACTGGTCTGAAAAACGGGTTCGAGACAAATTGACGACCCACATGCAGGAGGCCTTTGCCGATGTACAATCACGAAAATCGTCGTCCGAACACGTTGGCACATGGAGAGAAGCCGCGTACCTCGATTCCATAGAAAGTGTCCTTCAGGCAGAAAGATACAGAGGGAATGCGACAGAATGACACACGGAGTTTATTCAATAATGAAAAGTGAGAATCCAGCGACGGGTGAGATCCACCGCACGTACCAGGAACACGGCGACAAAGCTGTAGAAAAACGGGTGTCGAAGGCTCAGGACGCCTTTGTCACCTGGAAAAATCGCTCGCTCGCCGAACGTGAGGCCTTACTCGCAGAGGTAGGGTCGCTACTCCGTGATCGGACAGACGAGTATGCTGGCTTGATCACTGAAGAAATGGGGAAACCCGTAGAACAGGCCAGAGCTGAAGTCGAAAAGTGTGCGTGGGTTTGTGACCATTACGCCGAACACGCCGGACGCTACCTCCAGGACGAGTTCCATTCGGGACCACCTGGAACGAGTGTTAAAACCACTCACGAACCCCTTGGTCCCGTTCTTGCGGTCATGCCGTGGAACTTTCCGTTCTGGCAAGTTTTCCGGTTTGCAGCCCCTACTCTTACTGCCGGAAACGTTGGACTGCTCAAGCACGCATCGAACGTTCCGGGGAGTGCATTGGCCATCGAGGAGGTTTTTCGAGACGCTGGCTATCCAGAAGGGGTCTTTCAAACGCTTTTGATCCCTTCGGAAAGAGTGGAAGAGGTCATCTTGGACGACCGGATCAAAGGTGTAACCGTAACCGGAAGTGAACCGGCGGGGAAAGCTGTAGCCTCGACAGCCGGTGAAAATCTCAAGAAGACGGTACTCGAACTGGGTGGGAGTGATCCGTACGTCGTTTTACCGGACGCCGATATCGAGGCTGCAGCGAAGACCGGTGCCTGGGCGCGCAATCTGAACGGTGGTCAATCCTGCATTGCGGCAAAACGATTCATCGTTCACCAAGAGGTGTACGACGAGTTTTTGGAGGAGTTCGTCGCTGAAATCGAGTCCCTCACTATCGGCGATCCGACAAAGGAAGAGACTGACGTGGGTCCGTTGGCCAGGGAGGACCTATTAGAAGATATCCACGAGCAGGTGCGTATTAGCGTTGATGCGGGGGCGACAGTGCTTACTGGAGGAAACCCACTGGATCAAGATGGGGCGTATTATCCACCGACAGTACTGACAGATATTCCACCCGGCTGTCCAGTCGATAGCCAAGAGGTATTCGGACCGATAGCGGCCGTGTATCGAGTTCCAGACGAGCAGACCGCAGTGGAAAAATCTAATGATACGAAGTTCGGTCTTGGAGCGAGTATCTGGACGGAGGACCTCGAACGTGGGGAGCGGGTGGCAGCAGCCATAGAAGCAGGCTGTACGTATGTCAACCAACTCGTTAAATCGGACCCACGTGTGCCGTTTGGCGGTGTCAACAACTCAGGGTACGGCCGTGAACTCTCGGAAGCAGGCATCAAAGAATTCGTCAATCGAAAGACGGTATGGGTACAGCATCCTGAAGCCGACCAAAAGGTGACCACCGAATGAAAGCGTCGGATCTTCTTGTTGAGTGCCTCGAACGTGAGGGAGTCGAACGGGTTTTTGGCGTTCCGGGGGAGGAAACGGAGGACCTGCTCTTTTCGATCCGGGATTCGGATATCACGTTCGTTCCGGTTCGACATGAACAGGGGGCGGCCTTCATGGCGAACGTCCACGGTCGGCTTACCGGTGAGGCCGGGGTGTGCCTCGGGACCTTAGGACCCGGATCAACAAACCTCATGACGGGCGTCGCAGATGCGAATCTGGACAAAGCCCCGCTCGTTGCCCTAACGGGACAGGGCGGGCTCGAACGGCTTCACAAAGAAAGCCACCAGGCACTCGATATCGTCCACTTATTCGAACCGATCACGAAATGGAACTCCCAGCTAACCGACCCAGATACCATTACCGAGTCAGTTCGAAAGGCGTTCAAGATCGCTGAATACGAAAAACCCGGGGCAACTCATATCGAAGTTCCCGAGAACATCGCTGGGATGGAAACAGACTCGGTTCCCATGCCAAATCGAAAACGGGTCCGACCGGCGTACCCTGACCCGAACCTTATCGAAGAAGTCGGGCAAGTCTTACAGAGCAATGATCGGGCGCTTTTAATCGCTGGTAATGGGGCCGTAAGAACCGAAGCAGCACTTCAAATTCGGAAATTAATCGATCTAGCAAATATTCCCGTGGCGTCGACCTATATGGGCAAAGGGGCAGTATCCGACGACTCGCCACATTCCCTTATGACTCTTAACTCGGGCGACCACCAGGAAGCGTCTGGGGCCATCGAGAGTGCTGACGTAATAATTACGGTGGGGTACGACATTGCGGAACACGATCCAGCTGACTGGAACACGGGCGACCGGACAGTCATCGTTCATATCGATAGCCAGCCGGCGGAGGTGTACGAAGCGTACAACCCCGACATAGAACTGGTGTGTGATCCGGCCCAGGCACTTAGCGAACTCAAGCGGTACGTAAAGAAGCACGAGATATCGTATGACAGTAACTGGTATCGTGATCTCCGCCAGCATATTCGAAAAGATGTCAATACACAATACACGGCTGAGGACCAATTTACGGTCCGAAAGGTACTCCCGGTACTGCGGGATGTAATGGCTCAGGACGATGTCCTGATATCCGATGTCGGAAGTCACAAAATGGATATTGCACAGAACTTCCCGTGCTATGAACCGAACACGTGTATCATTTCCAATGGGCTGGCTTCGATGGGGATTTCAGTCCCAGCAGGCATCGCTGCCGATCTGGCCACCGAAAATGATATCGTCGCCGCTACAGGCGACGGAGGGTTTCTGATGAACGCTGCTGAAATCGAAACCGCAACGAGAGTCGGCTGTAGTTATACGATTCTCCTTTTCAATAATGACGATTATGGGTTAATTTCAGAAAAACAGCAGTCTCATCGGGGCGAATCCTATGGAACGAAGTTGTCAAACCCCGACTTCGTGTCTTTGGCAGAAAGTTTCGGTATCGACGGCTACCGCCCGAACGGATGGACCGAGCTTGAAAACGCTCTGAAACGTGGGTTAGGCAGTGATAGCATGACGCTCGTCGAAATTCCGATCGGCCAGTGAAAAAGCGGTTCGAACTTCGAGAGTGTGATCCTACTCAAAGACGACTCTTTCCCACTCCCCCGGTCCGTTCGTCGGTAAAAGCAGATCGAATGACTTGTTCTCGGCTGTGCGGGAGTGGCTTGTAGGCTGGCCCATTCGGGAGTGACCTGTCGAACGATTTGACGGACGGGACACAATGTTTGCTCGGGTGGCCCGCGAGTCAGAGACTACGGAATACAAGGATTACGACAAACTTCGTCCGGAATATCAAGCAGTCGATGATCGGATCCGTCGAAAACCGCCACTTGGCTCACCGGATGCACTTTACAAGCGGTAGAGGAGAATGCCCCGGGGCTTGACCCCGAGGCGATTCACCGTCCGCCCTCTCGACCGTGTACCTCGGTTGCACGGCCACCCCCAGACTATTGCCAACAGGAACCAG
>NZ_JAZKRK010000041.1:0-13366 GCF_036626455.1 Halodesulfurarchaeum sp.
GGTTCTATGCTTGCGGTTCGTAATAAAATTTGTGCCCCTGGTGCCCCGGATTCACCTAACACAAGGCGGATGCCCCATCCTCAAGTCGTGAGGAATCGCAGATTCCTCTGACCATCCGAACTGGCCTGCGGCCCGTGAGGAGAGAGCGCCGGGCTTCCGGCCTCGACGCAAGCACAAGCGAGTAGGGTGGGGAGGAAGCCGACCCGATACTGGTCTGCCACAGACTGTTGCTGGCCAACTCCCAAACTTAAGTAATTACACACAGATATGTGAAATATTGTGGAGTACCGTCGAACCGCCGTTATCAAACTCGACACACCCGAAGGCGCGGATACACACCTTCGAGAGACTGTCATGCAATTCAAATACTGCGCTAACACCGCGAGCGAATGGTGCTGGCAGGGCGACGACGGCTACCACGTCACTTCAAAAGCAAAGGCCGAAAGCACCCTGTACGACCAGCTACGCGAGGAAACCGAATTGACCGCGAACCTCGTCCAGAAAGGAATTCGCCAAGCCGTCGAGTCCGTCAAGAGCGGCGTCGAACGTCTCAAAAACGACCAAGATACGTCTCGTCCGATGTTCACGGCGAATACCGCCATCTACGACAAGCGAAGCGCCACGTTCCACCGTGACCACGTTTCGCTCTCAACTGTAGACGGGCGTATCGAGTGTGATTACATTCTTCCCGCCGACGCCGAGAAACCGCCGACAAAGTACGTTGCTAATGAGGACTACGAGTTTCGGCGGGCGACACTCCATCGACGTGACGGCGACTGGTATCTCCATGCGTCGATGCTCAAAGAGGACGACACCGACACCACTACCGGGCACAGAACAGTCCTCGGTGTGGACCTCGGTATGAACCAACTCGCGGTCGCTTCGACTGGTCGGTTTTGGTCGGCAGACGAGTTCAACCATTGGAAGCGAGAGTACGAAAAGCGGCGTGGCGACCTTCAGCAATGCGGGACGCGAGCCGCACACGACGCGATAGCAGGTGTCGAGGGCAAAGAGGACGGACGCTTCGAGATATTCCTGCATCGTGTCGCCAACGAGATCGTGACTGAAGCCGTCGAACACGACTGTTCGCATATCGTGTTCAAGGAACTGACCGCCATTCGTGAGAACGTCCCAGAAGCGTCGTGGCACCATCTGTGGGCGTTCCGTCGCCTCTACGGGTACGTCGAATACAAAGCCAGAGCGCAGGGTGTGAAAGCCGTCCAAGTAGACCCACGGAACACCTCGAAACGATGTTCGACCTGTGGGTTTACTCACGACGACAACCGCCACGGCGAGGACTTCGAGTGTCAGAAGTGCGGCTACCAGAACCACGCCGACTACAACGCTTCCAAGAACATCGGTTTGCAGTATCTCCGGCGTCGGCAAAACGCAGACGACGGAGGCGCACCCGTAGACGTGCGCTTGAATCGCGGGACGTTGAACGTGAGTGGAGAGTACGACCTTCCCGCCTCATCCGAGGCGTAGAACGGGAGTCCACGCGAAAGCCCTTCCCTCAACGAGCGAGCGGGTCCTTAGACCCCGAGCGAAGTAGGGTAGGGTAGTTTACTTGGTCTCTTTTACGAGCGGGTGCCCATCGTCACGTTCGAACCCGCCTGATTTTGGGAGTTCTCCAATACAGGATCGGCAATAGCGGTAGCCCTTCTCGTTTGCCGTGCCACACTCTGGACACACTATTTTCGACCCATCGACGGTTTCAGGGCGGTGAGGATCCGGTCGTTCAGTCTCTCCCCATTCCGAGCGGACAAACTGCAAGAGAAGGAGTGCATACAGGGACCCAATACCGAGCAGAAAGGCGATCTCCCAGGGCTGGTCGAACATGGTTTCCACCACGTTCAATTAGGGCTGGGATCTTTGTAAGGTCTTCCCGATAATCCAATGGATCGTGTTCAGACCGTTCTGATTTCGAACCTGGCGCCACCGCTTTCGGTCGCGGTGAGGTCGACAGTCCAGCCATGTGCCTCAATAATATCCGCTACGATATCCAGTCCCAGCCCGGTTCCGTCCCGGGTCGTGGTGTAGCCGGATTCGAAGACCTGTTCTCGCTCCTCGGGCGGAATGCCCGTTCCGTCGTCCGCGACGAAAAATCCCTCGTCGAGGTCCCCGACGGTGACCGTTACCGTCGGTCCCCCGTGCTCGACGGCATTCCAGAAGAGGTTCTCGAAGACCCGTCGAAGCCGACTTCGGTTCGCGAGAACCGTTTTCATCGTCACCACTCGGAGTTCTCCATTGGGCGAATCGACTGCTTCCCAGGAGGTTTCGGCGAGGTCGGCCAAATCCACCGGTTCCGTCTCCTCCGGGCTGACTGTCTGGCCTTTCCGGGTCAGTGTAAGGACGTCGTCAATGATCGCATCCATTCGATCGATTGCGCGATCGATTTCCTCGAGATGGGGGCTGTCCACGTCTTCCATGACCATGCCGAGACGGCCACTCGCGACGGTCAGTGGTGACCTGAGGTCGTGGGAGACGATGCTGGCGAACTGTTCGAGTCGGTCGTTTTCCCGCTCGAGTTCCCGCTTTCGTTGAATTTCCTCGGTTAGATCGACGTAGATTGCGAGGGTTTCGGGTTCTCCGCCAGTGTTGAGGACCGATGATCGGAGACGGAAGGTTCGAATACCGTCCGTGGTGATTCTCTCCACGTCTTGCTCGACGACATCGGCAGTTTCAGCGGCTCGATCCAGGTTTTGGGCCGTTTCGAGCCCGTCTTCCGGGACAATCAGTTCGTTGATCGACTCCCCCGCAACTGAATCCGAATCGTAACCGAATGTCGCTTCGAACGCGGAGTTGACGGCTTCGATGATGGGTTCCTGATTCTTGTATCGAACGTGAGCGACTGGCTCCGGGATGGCTTCGAATATCGCCTCAAGCCTGTTCCGTTCTCTGCTGAGCGAGGCTGTTCGTTCTTCGAGCGACTGGATGTTTTCGAGCCGATCGAGCGCGTTCCGAATATGGGAAACCAGAAGTTCAGCGAGATCCTTGTCCGTCTCGTCGAACGCGCCAGGGTTTCGGTCGACAGCTTGAAAGACCCCGTGGGTTCCGATTGGAACTGTGAGGACTGACCGAAAATCCGTTGCTGAAGTGGAGTGATCGTCGGCCTGGAGATCTTGAATCAACGACGGTTCCCCGGTCCTGTAGACACGAGTTCCGAGTTTTGAATCGTCACTGAGAGGAACCCGAGCGAAATAGTCCTCTTCGGTCACCCCAGTTGAGACTGCCTGTGTTACCAAATATTCATCTTCGACGGCATCGGCGATGGCGATATCGAAGTCAAGCACTTCGCGGGCGGTTTCCACGAGTGTCTCGTAGACCGCTCGCTCATTGCTCGTTTGTTCGATATCCATCGCGACAGAGTGAAGCGCCTCAATCTTGGCGTTCTGGGCCTGGAGATGCCCATCCTGTTCGTCTTCCGGTTCGATTTCGTAAAACTGGCAGTACGTTCGCTTCACTTCACCGGCATCGTCGTACTCGACTCCCCCCTGGAACGCAACTGGAACGAGGTGTCCGGCCGCATGCCGAAGCTCTAGTTCGACACCAGTGATGCGGCCTCGTGAGAGCAGCAGCGGAAATTGTGCCTCGTACTTCGCTTTTGCGTGTGCACTGAGAAAATCGGTGAAATCGGCACCTGTGACCACAGCGCGCTCGTATCCCAGCGTATCGAGCCACGTCTGGTTTACCTCGAGGATTGTGCCACTCCCGTCGAGTGACTGGTACGCTATCGGAAGCCGATCGACGATGGCACTTCTCAACCCTCTGGTCGGTGGCTTTTCTTGGGTCGCTTTGCCAGTCGCCTCGTGGTTCGTCACTGTTTCAACACTGTCCGAAGAACCTGTTGGGTTATGAAACCTCTTATTACGACCCAACCGGTCGTACAGCGGTCGTTTCTGGCTGCACGCCGTATTCTGGCACGAGAAACGGGACATTGAAATCCGCCCAGCCAAACGAAGGTGTATGCTCGAATCAGGTCTCGATACCCTCGCTGACCTCGCATTTGTTGTCGGCCTGGCATTGGTGGCAGTCCTCTTCACGGGCCTCGGCGTTCTCGGGGAACAGGCGGGGATTTCGAATCTCCTAGCGGGGCAGGCCGCTCTCGGTGCCTGGGAACTGTTTTTCGGTGCGTGGGCGTTGTTTGTGGGCGTGTACCTGCTCGGTATCAAACAAGTGCTCCCGCGGGCAACAACCCTCGTCATCGATTGATACGATCGGGCCCAAACCTTCTTGAGCCGGTTCTTGGTAACAATTCATATGGTGGGGAAACTCGCTCGCTCGCTTGCGATCGCTGTTCTGGTGATTTTGTTGGTCGTTTCGTTGGGGACTGCAAACATCACCATCGGGGTCGAACGGACCGTTTTGAACGGCGATTATGTTTCGGATAGTTTGTCCGAGGAGGAGGCCTATTCGGTCATCGTTGACGAAGCCCAACGGCAACTCGAAACCGGTGAAACGCCACAGGAGGGCCCCACTATTGACGAACTGTTTCCCAAGGTACTGACTGAATCGTACGTCCAAAATCAGACCGAAGCGAACATCGAACGGGCCTTTGCCTACCTTCACGGTGATCGCAAGGATATCTATCTGGCAATCAATACGACCCCGCTGAAAGACGATCTCGCAGCCGAACTCGCCAACCAGACACTTGCGGAGCAAGGGATAGCCGACTTCGACCAGACCCTTGCGGAGTTGGCTGAGAGCGAATCCCAGTTCCAAACCGTTCGCGAGGAGTTCAAAGCCGAGCAGCTACAGCGGATCCAGGCCGAAACAGAGCCGGAACTCAGCGACGCGGAACTCGAAGCTGCTTACGAGGACCGTCGTGAGGACATCCGGACGGTACTCGTCGACGAGTTGGAAACTCGCGTGGCCGAATCGGACCATCCAGAAGCGCTTCGGCCGGTCATTATCGACCTCGGAACGCTTCGGATCGACGCACTGATAGATCCGGATATGACCTATACCGAGTTCACGACCGAGCTGGACGAACACAAAACGACGCTTGAAGAGACTCTCGAAGAACTCGTCCGTGATCAAATCGACGAGGAGCTCCCGGACACGATGGAACTCTCTGAACAGCTTGGGCCGGAGGAACGAGCGCAACTCGAAGAACTCCGGGGAATCGTCGGGATACTCGACCTGTTGGTCGTCATTCTCCCACTGCTTACGATTGGCATCGCCCTCCTCATTGGATGGGTGACACTCACCCGATCCTCGGGACTGTTTGTCGTTGGGGGGACCGTGACGGTGACCGGGCTGCTTTCGGCGCTGGGATTCATGGGTGCTGGGTCGTGGATCGAATCCGAGATTGGGACGATCACTACACAGGGTGACATGCCTGCAGCCCTCTCAGAGTTGCTCGTTGCCCTGATTAGCAGGACGGTGTCGGTCTTCGTGACCCAATCCTGGTTGGTGGTCCTCCTCGGGATCATTCTCATCGTCGTTGGGTTCGCTATTCGGCGGGCGCTCCTTCCGATAGCGGATCAGTCTGGGCCGGATTCCACTCCCGGTGAGAGTGTTGGTGAGAACGCGTCTGACGAAGGGGGCACCGCTTCTGGAGACGACCCCTCGGTGGACATGGCCGGGGAGAGCGAGGATCTGGAGCAGGCGGCTCCGGTTGAGGAGGCCGATGAGGTCGACGGAACCGACGAACATCTCGATTCATCGTAGCGGTTCTCTGTTCGCATTCGCCACGGTGGCCGAGTCGGCATCTTACGCAAGAGACACAGTCAATTGGTTGCTGGTTGAAGTGAGTATCAGGGAGTCGATCTGGCGGACGTGGATTCGGAACGGGATGTTATTCATCTCCGGCATCGGCCGGAGGGCACAGCAGTCTATGGAACCCCGTTGAAGAACGGGCCGAAGGGGAACGAACATCAATGTCTCACCGGGGCTGAAAAACTTGATTGGTAACTACATCAAGTATGATCGTTTCGACGTCACAGGCCGATTCGACCGCCAACCCCTGTTCACCTCGAAGAGCGGCCGGGCATATGTCACAACGATCCGCAGGGACTTCTACACGGTCTCACGACACTGTGAGTACGATCCCGAGTGTCCCCATGGCCGGGAGTCAAGCTGTGAAGCGATGTCGAGCGGCAAAGCAGCCGAGTGCCCCTCCTCATTTAGCACGCATCCCGTCCGGAAGTGGTCGATTATGTCGCAGCTCGATTCGGCGTTCCGAAAGCTTCTGTAGGGGTCTCCCCCGCTCCCTGCTATTATGAAGACCATCGTGGATACTTCTCTCCGATGGGTATGGAGTGATCCCAACCGGTACAGAATGAGAAGAGGAAAACTGACTCGTCGGCCAATATCAGGAATAACTCTGATAGAGCAACACGATGCTCGCGATACTGGCGAACAAATCAGGGAGAAACATAAACGGTCCTAATGTCGTTCCATGCCGGAAGCCGAGAATGATAGGGAGTAACGGGTTGGACGAGACCGCATAAAGGAGCAACGCGACGGTAAAGAGGAGAAGACTCAACGTGAACCGGTTCGGGAGGTCCCGGTACACCCGGAGATAGTTCCAGAGGATTGCGAGCAGGACGATAGCATTGAGCGTTGTCACGAAGAGTTTTACCTGTATCACCGTCTCGATGTCGAGGGGGGAGCCATGAATTGGGAGCCCGATGGCCGGTATTCCGGTGGTAACAGTCACGAGTCCGCTCACCAGCGCCGCGATCCCGACGACGACAGCCGTCTTGACCGAGGCCGAATCAGTTTCCATTGTCTTCCCCCTCCTCGAGGTCAGCACCCGCGATAACTTCCTCCAACAGGTCCAGATTCTGTTCCATCCGTTCGGTGAGGAAGTAGGTTTTCCCGTACTCCTCCCCCATCGACGTCACCACGTCGTTTGCCGTCAATTTCTCGAGATGATGCCGCACGGTCTTGTAATCGAGGTCGAGCGTGGATGCAAGTTGATTCGCGTTCATCGGTTTCTCGTTCAATGCCCGGATGATTCGGACGCGGTTACGTCCCCCGCGACTCCCACCAATCAACCACCACAACACCTTGCGCATCGGTCACTAGCTCCATGTTTGAGCGGGGCCCCGTAAAAAGGGGCGCTTTCTCCGTGCATCCCCTCCGGTTGAATAGGCGATTGGCGGGGCTTTCGTGCGGATTCGTCCAACGGGACTTTCGATGCGCCCTGGATACTCGCCACGGGTGGGCTTGATTCATGATTCCTGGCCGTCGGGATGACGAGTGGGATTTCCGTTCGGGGCGTCGCTGTGTTTTCGAACCAGTCATCCACGGAGCGCCTCCACTGGTGGATCGTTTGCGGCCTTCCAGGCGGGGTAGAGCCCGCTCACGAGACTCGCGAGGACGCCGAATCCGAACCCGGCGACGAGGAACTTGAAACTATCCCACCGAAGCAGCAAGAGCGGGTCATCGAAGAACATCGCGTTGATCCCGATGCCGATCCCGAAGGAAAGGACGGCTCCGAGCAACGCCCCGAGGACTCCCAGGAAGAGGGCCTCTGCGAGGATCATCCGCATGACTTCGGTTCGACGAATGCCTACGGCCCGGAGAACCCCGATTTCGCTCCGGCGCTCGACGACGCTCATGAGCATGACATTCAGGATGCTTACGCTTGCCACAACTAGCGAGATCGAGCCGATTCCCAGCAAGGCCAAATTCAACGTCTCGAACGTCGAACTGATCCGGTCCTGCAGGTCCGACTGGGTGTCGGCGTCGACGATCTCCTCCCGGCTGTTGAAGGTGGCCTCGAGGTCAGTTGCGATCACTTCAGCCGCGTCGCCGTCCGCGGCGAATATCGTTACCTCGGAATACAGCTGGTCGGGCAAGGCGGACTCCGGAACGACCACAGTGTCGGTTCCGTCGCCCGATCCCATTCCTGGCAGATCCGAGGGTTCGAGGATCCCGAGGATCCGATAGGCGTCTCCCTCGAGTGTCACGACCCCGCCGACAGTCAGATCGTACTCCTGGGCCATGCTTTGACTGACGAGAGCTCCCGTCCGAAGGGTATCGGGCACCGTGCCTGCAGCAGCGGAGTACAGCTCGTCCGGCTCGGTCATGGCCTCGACTTTCACCACGCTCGTTCCGCCCCTCGTGGAGACCGGGACGCGATCAGTCTTGACCGGGACCACTGTGGAACCTCTCGCCACCCGTTCGAGTTCCTCGATCTGCTGGGCGGTCAATCCGTCCTCGTCCGTGTCTGCTCCGGGAACGACAGTTACCTGGTTCGTCAAGTCGCCGAGATCCTCGGTCATTCCATATTCGAGGGCGGTTCCCGTGATCCCGATGCCGGCGATGGCGACGACCGCGATGACGATCCCTGCGGTGGCAAGCCCGGTGCGGACCTTGTTGCGCCACAAATTTCGCCACGCCATCATGGAACTCGGCAGGGTCCGGGCGAGGGTGCCTCGGTCGATCATTGGACGGCCCCGTCGATCAGCTCGACCGTTCGGTCGGTGAACTCCGCGAGCATCTCGTCGTGGGTGACCGTCACGATCGACACGTCGTCTTCGGTTTTGATCCGCTCGAGCTCCGTGAGTATCGTTCGACCCGTCTCTTGATCCAGATTACCGGTCGGTTCGTCGGCGAGAACCACCCGGGGTTCGTTGATGAGCGCCCGGGCGATGGCCACCCGCTGGCGTTGCCCGCCGGAAAGCTGGATCGACCGGTGGTCGAGGCGGTCGCCGAGTCCCAGCCGCGTCAGGAGGTCCCTGGCCCGCTCGTGGCGGTCGGTGGCGGGATCCCACATCGACGGCAGTTCGACGTTCTCGACGGCCGAGAGCGTGGGGAGCAAGTGAAACTCCTGGAAGATGAAGCCGATACCGGAGCGTCGTTCCTCGGTGAGCTCGTCCTCGGAAAAGTCCGACACGTCCCGACCGTCGTGCCGGACGATCCCGGCGGTCGGCGTATCGAGCAGACCGATGAGGTTGAGCATTGTGCTCTTCCCCGATCCGGACGGGCCGATGACCGAAACCATCTCGCCGGCCTCGACTCCGAAGTCGACTTCCCTGAGGGCCTCGACGGTTTCCTCGCCCATCTCGTACTGCTTCGTAACGCCGTCCAGTTCGATGAGTCTGTCACTCATGACTCTCGTCGGCGCCAGAATGCGACGCCCCCGATGGCGACACTGATGCCGGCGATTCCGAGCCCAATCAGGCCCCAGGGGATTTGGCCCAACATGGCGAATGGGGATTGGCCTCCCTGGCTCTGCGAGGAGTCAGCGACGTTCGCCGCGGAGGATTGGGACGGTGCGCTTTCACCTGTCAGCGCGAGGTCGACGGTGTTTGACACTCGCTCTCCGTCGTCCATGTATTCGAGAGTAACCGGAATCGAGGAGACGTTATCCGTCGTCCGGGCTGTCAGCTCGAAGGTGCCGAATTCACTCCGATCGACGGCGCCCACGAAGTACTGCTTCGACGGCGAAACAGGCGTGACCCGCTTGTCGGTCCCGACGCTAACGAGGACCCCGCCCGCATCCGCGTCGCCGATGTTACTCGCGTCCCCCCGGAGGAGGACCGTCTCACCGGTCTGCTGGACCTCCACCCCGGTGAGGACGATCTCGGCAGCTGGCTCGCTCTCGAAGGTGATATTCCGGCTTACGGTCCGATCGGTTCCGCCGATTTCGTAGTTAGCGATTACCTCCCCGTCCCCGGGAGCGATATCAGCGGCATCTAACTCCACGACGGTCGAGGCAAACGGTTCGAGATTAGCGGCGGTGGTTCGATCAATCACCTTTCCATTGCGCTGGGCGCGAAGTTGCACGTCTTCGACCGGGAGGTTTCCGAAGTTTGTGAGCGTCGTGACGAGGTCGTTCGACCCGTTCCGCATTTCCGTTTGGGTGGCGAGGGCTACGTCGTCGGTCAGTGCCGCTACGTCGACGGCCTGGGACTCCCGGATCGATCGATCGTATCCTTCTCTAGTCGTGTAGGACAGGACGGCATCGACGGACTGGCTGCCGGTTTCATTGAAGGTGACCGTGGTGGAATACTGCCAGGTCGAATGGGCTCCAATCGTCCCGCGTACCGTCCGGGCCGCGTCCACCGACCTGGCTTCCGTCGTTAGTTCGAGATCCACGTTCGAGATGGCATCGTCGTCGCCGTTCGCGACAGTTACGTCAACGGGCGTGTCACCCCCGACGACCGGGTCTTCAGTCTCGATCGAGACCTGCACGTCATCGGGCTCCTCGACGGAGACATACAGCGGATAGGAGAGTTTCACGAGCGATCCCGCGTCCGTCCGACCTCGGACGTGGACCCGCAGGTTCTTCGAGTCAGCGAGCGAGAGCTGCAGGGGGACCTCCATCGACTGTCCTTCGCCGATGCTCCCGAGATTCTCGACGCGTTCGTACTCCGGCAGGCCCGAGGAATCACGGACGTAGACGTCGGTGACGTCGAATGCGCCACTTCCCCCCTCGAGGTTTTCGATGGTAACGGTCACGTCGAACGGTTCGCCCGGTGCCGGATCCTCGGGGGAGACAGTGACACCACCGATTGTCACGGTTTCACTGGCAGCCGCGCCGATCGAGACGATTC
This sequence comes from Halodesulfurarchaeum sp., assembly GCF_036626455.1. Taxonomy (NCBI): domain Archaea; kingdom Methanobacteriati; phylum Methanobacteriota; class Halobacteria; order Halobacteriales; family Halobacteriaceae; genus Halodesulfurarchaeum; species Halodesulfurarchaeum sp. Next base: position 10,515 of record NZ_JAZKRK010000041.1, read on the forward strand.
CGCCCGTGGCGAGACTTGCAACGAGCAGGCCGACTAGGCTGATGACGACTGGGACCTTCCGGTTCGTCATGCCAACTGGCTCCGTCGTTTCGTGGGTGATCGTCCCGACGGGTTGGGGCCGGACAGCGGCCGGTGGTTGCTGGATGACTGGACTGGTCGTCTTGGGGTATTATGTGATGACATTGGCTGGGTGATTGGGGGTGATTGAACGGGGAGAGGGCCGAAACGGCGGGTGCAGTATGGTTGGGTGGTTGGGTGTGGTGCAAATCGGCGACTGGCACCTACCGTCTGAGCAGCTCTTTGCGCTCCTGGTACTCCTCCGCGTCTATCTCGCCGGTCGCGTAGCGTTGCCGGAGTGTCTCGAGTGCTCGATCGACCCCGTTTTCGGACGCGTCTGTGCTTGAACGGTTGGTGCGTTTGAAAACCATGTAGCCGAGTGCCCCGAAGAATAACGCTATCAGAAGGAACCCGATTGGGGCAAACAGGAATGGTGTTGAGTGCAGTACCATTGCAACTGTTCGAAGGACCCGGGATTAATTATCAGTTTTCCGAATTATTCCCACAATATCGCCGGGTTGGACCCAAATTCAGCCCAAAAACGCACGCTCCGTTCCGTGCTTTGCTCAATCTAGAATGGTTCGTCGCCCGGGTCGTTTAACTCGGCCCGCAGAATAGCCTCGATAAGCAATCCCATTCCCACGGCGACGATCGACGTGAGCACCAGTCGGAGCGACATGAACTTCCACCCGAGAAACTGGAGTTCGACGAGTTCCTGGGGGAGTTTGAGACACGCCCAGGCAGTCAGAAAGACCACGATATTGGCGATACGGGCGTTCTTTTCGATCAGATCGGCAGCAATCGGAAGGGCGACGTAGAGCGGTCCCGTGGGGGTCGATCCCAAGACAATGGCAAGTCCCAATCCTGACACTCCGGATTGTTCGCCGAGATACCGGACGATGACGTCGTCAGGTACCCATTCATTGAACAGACCCAACAACACCATCACGGCCGGAAGGATGAGCGCCATCTCGACGAGATACGACTGGGTACTCGCGAACACCGCTTCCCGGTGTCCGGGGTAGAGGACCAGCAGCCCAACACCGACCGCGACGATCAGTCCAAAATATCCCCAACTTCGCAGTATTTTAGCCCGTTTCTCCTCGTCCATCAGAGGATCGCCCCCATTACGACCGCGATCAGGATGGCTCCCAAAAAGCTCAACCCGTTACGTAGGGCCGCGAATCGCCAGCCGAGTTCGCGAACCTCGAGCGGAAGGGTGACGACGCCGATCATGGTCAACGTCGTCACGAAGACCGCGACGATGGATATCGTCGCTCCCATGTCCAGGAACGACGCGGCAAGGGGAAACGCAACGATAGAGGGAATATGCAACACCGACCCTATCGTCCCGGTGAGGAACACGCCTGCCATCCCGGACTGGTCGCCGACGAACTGGCGGATCGTCTCCGGCGGGACGAACCCGAGGAGCAGTCCGATAATAACGATGATCGTGAGTACGGTTGGGAGAATCCGAAAGAACGAGAAGAGGCCACGCTTCACTGCTCTGACGCCGCGTTCCCGATCCGCGTACAGGGCGGCGAGAAGCCCGATTGCGGCGAAACCGTTGATAATCCAGGCGGTCAGGCTCATTACTAAAACCGGTCAGTGGGCCTCCTGAATGCCCAAAATAGTTAGCGATTCGGTACATCGGATTCCGCGTTGTTCATTGTGGTCGAGGAAGACACCGTCACCTTCGCTAAGCTCAATGGTTCCATCCTCTCCAGTGAACTCACCGGCACCCCCCAGAATGAAAAAGAAGACCGCGTAGGGTTCTGGATGGGGTCGGATTTCCCGGCCAGCTTCTATGGTGACGATACCGACATGGAACTCGGTCGAATCGATGATATCGTTCTTCGTTGGCTTGGCCGTCTCAGCGCTGTACGTTTCGACGATGTCGCTAAATGGCTTCATAGTGTCACCCGTCCTCGTTGACCAGGTCGATCTCGATCGTTTGCTGTCGAAGCGTCCACTCCTTCGTCGGCGCACCCCGACCTTCTTCGACGTATCCCGCGACCTCGATGAGACCTGCATCACTGAGTTCCGAGAGGTGATAGTACAGGCCCGAGCGACCGAAATCGTAGCCTCGCTCATCCATCTCTTCACGAATGGTATCGGTAGTCGCCGTCCCCGCGCCGATGATGTCGATAATATCCCATCTTGCGGGTCCATGTAACGCCTTTGCGAACCCCTTGAGGCGCTGTAATTCGGTCATTCGATCCGTCTTCGCGTGGGTATCGGATGGAGGATCACACATGGTGGATACGTTGACCACCCGGAGGATTTTTCGCCGGGGTCTGTGGGAGCTGGATTGGAAGCGTTCCGCCCATAATCAAAGTGAATTTTTGCAATATATAAAAAAGTAATGGGAATTATTTGCTGTCGGTACCACGGGGAAGGAACAAAATTTTACCGCCCGTTTCAGATCGGTATTGGCAAACCTGAGATTTTCGTCGGACGGGCTGCTTCTCGCATCTATCGATAACCTCAAACCCAGTCACTAACCCCTGCCCGTTGCTGCATACACTCTCTATATTTATCAGACCCCCTCTGAAAACTCTCTGAGAACTCAAACCTTGATTATCGACTCTGCTTTTCCCAAAAAAAGACTACTCCCCCTCTTCGACCACCGCCGGTACTTGGATTACCCTGCCCGCGTTCCACTTCTCCGGAACCGCAGACGGCGGCGGGGTCCGCTCGCTGGGCGGTTGGGTTCTCGAAATTTGAACCCACCCATACGGGCACCAAAAAGAGCGAAACTGGCGTTACAGTCGCTCTACGGCACAAAAACGGAC
>NZ_JAZKRK010000042.1:0-13099 GCF_036626455.1 Halodesulfurarchaeum sp.
CACTACCTCCCGGGGCTGTTCCTTGGTGTCGGTCTCGGCGCACCCCTCGGGCTGGTCCTCGGGTATTCCACTCTACTCGATGAGTACCTGTCGCCTGCTGTGAGCCTTCTCCGTCCGATTCCACCGCTGGCCTGGATGGGCTTTGTCATCGTCTGGGTCGGCATTGGTCACACGGGAGCGGCGGTTATCGTCGCTATCGGTTCCTTCTGGATTACGCTTTTTAGCGCGTACGGCGGTGTCGAGGAACTACCCAGGGAGTGGATCGAAGTCGGCGAGAGCCTCGGCGTCGAAAGCGACCTGACGATGCTCCGGAAAGTCGTCGTTCCCGGAGCCGCGCCCTCGATATTTACTGGGATCCGAACAAGCATCGGACGGAGTTGGATGATCGTCGTCGCAGCGGAGCTCTTTGGCGCGCCTGGGATTGGCTATCGAATCATCCACACGGCTCAGAGCCTCTCGATGGACGTCAGCATGGCCTATATGTTGGCCCTCGGCCTGGTTTACCTTGGCTCCGACGTGGGCTTTCGAGCCGTCCGCGGGGTGGTCGAACCGTGAGCGAGGCCTACATCTCGGTCGAAAACGTCTCGAAGCGATATGAAACCGAGGACGGAATCGTCACTGCGCTGGAGGGTGTAGACCTCTCGGTTGGGGCGGGAGACTTCGTGAGCATTGTCGGCCCCTCTGGCTGTGGGAAGAGCACGCTCCTCAGAATGGTGGCGGGCCTGGAGTCACCCCATTCCGGCCGGATTCGAGTGGACGGCGATGTGGTCTCCGAGCCAGGGTCGGACCGTGGACTCGTGTTTCAGGAGGCGACGTTGTATCCGTGGCGCACCGTCGCGGAGAACGTTCGCTTCGCGCTGGAGGTCGACAATGTGAGCCCGACCACGGCGGACCGCCGGGTTTCGGAACTGCTCTCGATGGTTGGACTCGCGGACAGGGCGAATTCGTTCCCCGCGGAACTCAGCGGCGGAATGAAAAAGCGGGTCGGGATCGCCCGGGCGCTCGCTCCGGACCCCGAGATACTGTTGCTCGACGAACCGTTTTCGGACCTCGACGTGGCAACTCGGGAGAGCCTCCAGCAGGACCTCCTCGAGCTCTGGAAACGCCTCGAGAAGACTGTTCTCCTGGTGACTCACACTGTCGGGGAGGCGGTTCGCCTTTCGGATTCGGTCGTCGTCCTTCAGGGAGAACCAGGCCAGGTCGCGACCGTCGTCGACGTGGACCTCGAACGGCCCCGGGATCCCGAGACAGACAGTTTCAAACCCTATGTGAACACCATCCGTGGGAGGATTCGTGACCGCTCCCGCGCTGCCGTATCGGCACCTGAACGACCGCGCTCCTCTTATCCATGACACTCCACGCACTCGCACTCGCAGCGGACCGATTCGGTGATCGCTCGCTTAGCTACCCGTACTACCGCTTGCAGGAGGCCGGACACTCGGTCGATATTGCCACGCCAGATGGCGGCCCGATCACGGGACTCCACGGTGTGGAATTCGACGGCGACCTCGTGATCGAGGCGGTCGATCCGACAGAGTACGACCTCCTGGTGCTACCTGGCGGGTATGCAGCCGAGACGATTCGAATGAAGGCACCAAATGCTATTGAGTACGTCCGTCGGTTCGATGAGGCGGACAAACCCATTGCCTCGGTCTGTCACGGAGCCCAACTCCTCATCAGTGCAGACATTCTGGATGGGCGTCGACTGGCCTGTCATCCGGCGATCAAAGACGATGTCACGGCTGCGGGCGGGACCTTTGTGGACGAAGTCAGTGTCATCGACGGCAATCTGATCACCGCTCGGGATTACTCGGACGCTCCTGACTGGCTCTCGGCCGTCTTCGATGTCATCGAAGATCGACCGCTCACGAACGGTGGCACTCCCAACAACGCGCCATCGAAGGACCCGACCGCCGACGGAGCGGACTGGGGCCAGCCCGACTGGACACCCATCGGCGAGATACATTCCCCGTTCGAGGAGGAGTCCGGGATGCCGATCCAAGGGGCGTTTTCCGAGGCGATGGGTGTCGTGCAGGTCGATCCCGAATACGAAGCTGGACTGCTCGATATCGAAGACTTCTCTCATTTGATCCTCTTATACCAGTTCCATACTGCTGAGGAGTACGACCTCCAGCCCCAACCGTTCATGGAAGACGAGGCCCACGGGGTGTTTGCCACCCGAGCCCCACGACGGCCGAACGGCATTGGGATGTCCGTCGTCGAACTGGAACAGGTTTCTGGCAATTCGGTGTTCGTTTCGGGCATCGACGTGCTCGATGGGACGCCGCTGTACGACATCAAACCGTTCGTCCCAGCATTCAACGGTGTCGAAGACGCTTCGATCGGCTGGCTCGAAGACTCGATCGACAACGAGGTCCGTCGAACGTCCGACGACCGGTTCGTTGACTAACTTCCAGAAGACACGGGTTTTTGGTTCCGGATAGCGTTGAACCGGTCATGGGAGATGCCGAGTCAGTGAGAGGGTCCGGGTTCGTCGAGCGAACGCGGGTCGCTGCGGCACGCGAGACCCTTCGAGCGGAAACCACGGTTTCGACGGGCACGGAGGATGTCCCCTTGGAGGCAGCTGATGGGCGAGTGCTCGCTCAGACCGTGACATCGCCGACGAACGTTCCGGACTTCCCCCGAGCCGCGATGGACGGGTATGCGGTTCGGGCCGAGGACACGTTTGGGGCCGCCAGTCGATCGCCGGAGACGCTCCAGGTCCACGAGTCAGACCCAGGTCCCGAGCAGGCGACGTGGGTTCACACGGGAAGTCCGGTGCCAGAACCGGGCGACGCGGTCGTGAAAACCGAACAGGCGACGGAAATCGGGGAGCAGGTGGAGATCACCCAGGCCGTCGCGGAGGGACAGAACGTGAGCAACGTGGGTGAGGACCTCGAAGCGGGCCAACACCTCTTCGATCCGGGGCACCGGCTTCGGCCCTCGGACCTTGGGCTCCTCCGGTCCGTCGAAATCGAGAGTGTGACCGTCAAAGCATCGCCAACAGTCGCGGTCATTCCAACTGGCGAGGAACTGGTCGAGTCAGATCCTGACCCAGGTGAGGCAATCGAAACGAACGGGATCATGGTTTCGTCCCTCGTGGAGCGGTGGGGCGGTGACGCCATTTACCGAAACGTGGTCACAGACGATCGGGAGGCACTGGCTGCCGCAATCGAGTCCGATCTGGACGCTGATGTGATCGTCACGACTGGTGGGTCCTCTATCGGCAAGCGGGATTTGCTTCCGGAGGTCGTCGAAGGAATGGGAGCACTGCTGGCACACGGTGTTGCACTCAAACCAGGCCATCCGGTCGCACTCGGGTTGGTGAAAGAGACACCAGTCTTGATGCTTCCGGGGTATCCTGTCGCCTGCATTGTCAACGCCTGGCAGTTCGTTCGGCCGATGATCAACTGGACGATGGACACGGAACCGGACGAACCGGCCCGGATCAGTGCCCAACTGAATCGGAAGATCCGAAGCGAACCAGGGGTCCGGAGTTGTGTTCGTGTGACAGTCGACCAATCTGGGGATGCGGTGCACGCCGAACCGGTCTCCGAAAGCGGTGCGAGCATTCTGTCGAGTGTTTCCCTGGCAGACGGCTGGGTCCAGGTCCCGGAGTCCATCGAAGGGTACGACGCTGGTGACACAGTGACTGTCGAATTCTGGGAGGCCCAGCCATGACCGAGCGAAAGCAATTTCGCGACCTGGTCGAACCTGAGGTCTTGTCCGAGGCGATAGCTGACCTTGACCTGTCACCAGGCACCGAGTCGGTCGACCTTCTCGATGCTGACGGGCGAGTCGTCGCCGAACGAATCGACGCGGAGATCGACGTCCCTGGGTTCGACCGGTCAACGAAGGATGGCTACGCGGTCAAGGCCAGAGATACGTTCGACGCCTCGGAGAGCGACCCATACGACGCCAAGCTCGTGGGTATCGTCGACGCGGGCGACAAACCAGACGTCGAAGTCCGAGCGGAGACGGTTGTTAGTATTGCAACCGGTGGGTCTGTTCCACCAGGTGCCGACGCCGTCGTTCCGGTTGAGCGAACGAGTCGACGGGACGAGGCTGGCGAAGACCGGGTTTCCATCAGAACTGCTGTTGCCCCGGGCGACAACGTCATGCATAGTGGTGACGATGTCGCCGCCGGTGATCGAGCGATCGGCCCCGGAACGGTTCTCACGACACGGGACATCGGGTTGCTGGCGGCCCTGGGGACCGAGACAGTACCAGTCTACGGTAAACCAACAGTCGGCATCGTTTCGACGGGGGACGAACTCGTCCGTCCCGGCGAACCGCGAGACGAGGAACGGGGACAGATCTATGACCTCAATACCTTCGCTATCGCCGCGGCCGTTCGGGCCGCAGGCGGGACGCCGGAAGTCGTCCCTCACATCACGGACGATTACGACCAAATGCTCGAAACGCTCGAAGTTGTCGGGGGACGGTGTGACCTTGTCCTCTCCTCGGGTTCGACAAGCGCGAGCGACGCGGACGTCCTGTATAGAGTGGTCGAAGACCACGGCGAACTGGATCTTCATGGGGTCGCAGTCAAGCCGGGCCGCCCCACTATCGTCGGCGAAATCGCGTCGACCCCTTACATTGGTCTCCCCGGGAATCCAGTCTCCGCGTTGAGCATTTTCCGGGCCTTCGTCACCCCAGCGGTTCGGGATGCTGCTGGGCGGCCACCGGAATCCGTCCCAACGGTACAGGGAACGATGGCGGCGCCAAAACGGTACTCCGAGGGGCGCACATATCTATTGCCGGTCGCTGTAATTGAAGACGTCTCAGGAGACGTGCTGGTGTATCCGGTCGACAAGGGGAGTGGGGCCATTACCAGCCTCACCGAAGCCGACGGGGTCGTCGAAATGCCACCGGAAACAGAACTCCTGGAAGCGGGCCAGTCGGTGACTGTCGATCTTTTCTCGGAGGATACCCAGCCACCGTCGGTGCTCGGGATCGGCGAGTCCGACCCGCTTGTCGCCCGGCTTCTCGATCACATCGACGGGCCACGGTATCTCTCCCATGGCAGTCAGGAAGGGCGAAGGCGGTTTCGCGACGGTATTCCCGATTTTGCCGTTCTCACCGAAGGCGATGCCGAGGCTGTGTCGGGTGATCGGCTGGCAACCGTGACCCGCGAGTGGGGCCTCGTGGTCCCAGAGGGGAATCCACATGACGTTTCCGGGCTGTCGGATCTCGCGGACGTGGATTCGTTCGTCAATCTCGCTGAAAACGTGGGGCTTCGAGGAGCCTTTGATACGGCACTTGCTTCCCACGCAGCCGAGCAGGGCGATTCGTTGGCGGATGTGACTGCCCGAATCGAGGGCTACGAGCGAACGGTCAACGGTATTCGAAGTCCAGCCCAACGGGTCGCGAACGGGGCTGCTGATAGTGGTGTGGGATTGCGGTTTTCGGCGGCGGAATTAGCCGTCGAGTTCGTCCCAATCAGCGTTCAAGAACTTCTCATGGTCGGAGCACCGGAGCGCCGGGAGAAGGCTGGCGTCAAGGAATTGCAGTCGGTCATCGAGACCCGGCTGGAGCCACTCGCTGCTCGACTTGCGGGCTACGAATTCCAGTCCTGATCCCCTGTTTTCGCTGATTTTCTATTTCCAATATAATACGGACCATATTGGACCAACGAGGTTAGAAGTTTATATCGAGTATCTTCGGGTAAGACGTTGTGATGGGTGCTGAAGATCCGACGATTCCGTCTGGGACTCGGCTGGCCAGTGATTTCGATCCGGAAGACGTCCCGACACTCGCCTGGGGGACATTGATGGCCGGACTTGGCTTTTTATTGGCTGCGGTCCATTTTAGCCACATCGGTGAAGCGCGAGCACTCTGGGCGTCAGTTGTCGGTGTCCTGTTGCCCTTCGCCATCTCGGTTGGCGGTATCATGTCCTTCGGCGTGCTGTTGGTGCTCCCGAGGGAGCAGTTTGGGCAACACCAGGTGGATTTCATTCGCCGGACCGGGCCGTGGGTTGCTGGATGGATGTTTTTTGGAATGCTCTGGATGTCGATTGCAGGGGCTGGCTCGGTTATCTATCAGTCCTCACAGGGGCTGTTCGAGCCCGGATCGGTGTTTCTCATTGCGATTTTCGCCTCCTATGGGGCGATCCCGGGAGTGATTACTGGGTACTATTACGGCCGAACGGCCCAGGCCGCGACCGAAATCGCCGAGCGAGAGCGGTATTTGGCGGTCTTTTCCCGGGTCCTGCGGCACAATTTTCGGAATCAGATGAATCTCTTGTTGGGCGAACTCGACCTCGCCGAGCAGGAGGCTCCACCGGACGCGTCCACCCATGTGGACCGTGCGGGAGCGTACGGCCGGGACCTGATGGAGACCGTCGAAAAGCAACGGTTCCTGGTCGAAACAGTGACCGAACCGAAATCCCCACGGAACCAGCGTGGGTCGGCCGTGATTCGGAAGGCTGTGGATTCGGTTCGCGAGATGTATCCGGAGTCGGCAGTGAGTGTCGACACGAATGGGGACACTGTCGTTTCGGCTCACCCACAAATCGATCGGGCACTCATGGAACTGCTCGAAAACGCGATTGTTCACAGTACCGACTCCGCGTCAGCTGTCACACTCGAAAGTCGAAGGGCGAACGATTCGATCGTGGTGTCGGTTTCGAATGCGGGTCCACCCATCCCGGCGAGCGAGAAGGCGATTCTCACTCGAGACCACGAACCGAACCAACTGCATCACGGGAGTGGGTTGGGCCTGTGGATCGTGGACCGATTGACCGAACAGTCACACGGCAGTGTCGAAATCCAGCGTTCTGAGACCGTCAGGAACACTGTCTCGCTCGAACTCCCGATTCCTCACCGGTGAAAACCCGTTTGTTTACTCGGGTTCGCCGCGAAAGAGATCGATGACGTCGTTGACCACGTGACTGTCCGCTGCAACGAGATACCGGCGTCCACCAACGAGTTTTTCGTCCGCCTGTGCGGCCACGTGGCCGTTCGTTCGCGAGATAACCTGGGCACCTTCGGGGAAGTCGATCGCTGACAACTCCTCACCCTTGACTGGGGCGTCATAACCCACCTGGATATCGAGGATCTCCAGATCCCCCGTCACGTCTTCGAGGGTTCTGATGTTACTCCCGCTGAGTGCGTTCACGGCGGCTTTGATGCTGGCCCGCTCGGGGAAGAACACCTGATCGACGAAGTCGGCGTATTCGTCGCCACATTCGTCCTCGATACGGGCCACTGTGCGCAACTCCTGGTCGATTTGCTTGGCAACCAGACAGACGGCGAGGTTCGTGTCTTCGCGGTTGGTCAGCGCTCCGATGGTGGACGTTTCGGGCCGGAGCGCCGCATCGAGAACCGACGGTCTGGTTCCATCGCCGGTGATAACTTCGAACTCGGTCTCTTCGTCCCCGATCCCGTCCGGGTTTTTCTCGATGACCGTGACCGATTTGCCCCGATCCGCGAACCGTTTTGCGACTCGTCGTCCAACTCGACCCCCGCCTGCGATCAGGATGTGATCCTCGTCTGGCATACCATAGTGTTAACGAGGGTCCCCCATAAACGTTCATAGGGTTCTCCCGGAACTCATCCTGTCAATGGGTGCCAAATTTATCACGTGTGGTCTCATAGTTATCGTATGCCAGAAGAGGTCCTTTTCGAATCCGAAAGCGGACAGACCAGGGCGGAGATCGCAACGTATCTGCGGACAGTCGCAGACAAACTCGAGGATGGGGACCCGTTGACACTGACAACGGGCGCTCGCTCGCAGACCCTTGACCCACCCGATCGAGTCACGTTCGAAGTCAAAGCCGAACGGGAGGGCCCAGTCTCGGGGCCGGGCGAACTGAGTATCGAATTCGAACTCGAGTGGGACGAAAACGGCACCGGATCCGAGGATTTCGACGGGCCATTGGAAATTCAGTAAAAATGTTCGAATCCTGATCGGATGGGGCATTGGCTAAAAAAGTTAAGACAGCGGCGGTTCAACCGAACTGATAACCCCACCATCCAATGAGTGCGCTCCCGAGACCTGTTGGCCCATCGAGAACGAGGGTTCCCGAGCGGTGCTTCGATGTCTAAGCGGAACTGGGGGTCCGGTGAGGTGTTGAGTCGGAAAGTCGGGGCCAGGATCGAGGAGCTGTTACCCGCGAACCTGGCGACCGCCGACAACGTTCATTTCACTGCTCAGGCCCCACTCAGTCGGGACTTCCGTCCCGAACGCGCCGTCGGGGGCACGATCAACGTCTCGGGGATGGTTGGCGAGAACTCACAGTTCAAAATCGTGCTGGAACTGGCGATGCAAAAGCGGGACTCGTCCGGAACCGACCCGGAGGACCTCGAGGATTGGACGGTCACGACGACGTTTTACCGAACCGAAAGCGCGGGCCCACCCGATCTCGATCCGTTTCACTACTACGCTGAATGGCACGAAGAGATCGGAGAAGCGGCGGCCTCCGATTCGGGGGTTATCGATCTCGACACGATCGGTGACCACTACCGATACGGTGGCGCGGATGGGGTTGCAACGGTGTTGCTCACCGAGATCATGGCGAACAGAGGCGCGAGTGCGCAGTCATCGCGGCAGGACCGGGTGTCCCACCAGGGCTCGCTCGCGATGATGGGGTCGTTCAACACGGCTCTGGATAACGGTCGGATTTCGGGCACTGGGTGGAAACTCGACTGGGCTCAGGTTGCGGATTTGATCGGCCCGGACGCCGAGACGGTTCTCAATCGGATGAGCGTCGAAACAGCGGTGCCGGAAAAACAGCGGCGAGCCGCACTGAAAGGGGTGGATTTTCTGGCCGACGAGGAGGCATCGCGACAGACAGCCTCCGAGCAATCAATCAATCGCCGCCTGTCCAGCCTTCTCGAAGAACTGGATTCGATGAATCGCGGGGAGGGTGCCCCAGCCATCGACTTGGCCCAGGGTGACGTGGCGGTCACACAGGAGCGACTGGAATCCATCATTCGAACGTATCCGGATGGACTGGCAGCGGCACTCGATGACGGAAATTTCGGCATGGCCCGGACCATCGCGGAATCCGGGGATGAGTCCTACGCGAAGATGGTCATGGTGTATGGTTTTCACGAACTCTATGGGGCGATCGGGCAACTCCAGGAGTCGGACCGGGCCGTTCGTAATATCGCTGGGGCGATCACTGCTTTCGGAACGGCGATCAATCGGGGGAACAGCGAGATGGCCCAGCTCTCGCTCAAACGCGCTTCGGATGCCTTTGTGACAGTCACCCAAGAGCTGGTCGAGGGGGGCCAAACCCGACTGACTGACCTTCGGGCCGTGTTGGCCTATCATGACCTGACAGCGGCGTTTGAAACACATGTCGAAACGCGAGATGATCTCCGCGGCGAGGACCTGGCGTATTATTTCGACGCGACGGACCGGCTCATCGAATCTGCCCGCCGACAACACGAACGGGCGGAGAAAGCCCGCGAGGCGTATTATCTGTTCACACAGCAGAAGTAAGGGGAAGGAATATGTCGGTCGGGTCGGACCGATTCGATATGGAACTCAATCTCATGGTAATCGTCGGTCTGATCGGGTTCGTCATTTCGATATCCGGGTTGATCTGGGAGATCTTCCTGCGGGACTAGGGTGATTACATTCTCGATTCGGTGTTTCGCAATCTGCTCAAAAACGCCATCGAGCACAACGATTCTACGCATCCGGAGGTGGTGGTTTCGACGGAGACGGCCGATAGAACAGTCCAGATCAGAGTTGCTGATAATGGGCCAGGTATACCGTCGGACCTTCGAGCGTCGATTTTTGAGGAGGGGGAGACTGGGTTGGACAGTGATGGGACTGGGCTGGGTTTGTATCTCGTGGAAACGCTCGTCGACCGGTATGGTGGTGCGGTGTGGATCGAAGAAAGCGAACCAACAGGGACCGTTTTTGTGATCGAACTGCAGCGAGCCAGGTAATTACACCCGGTTTCAACCAGCAGACTAGACCCTTGATAGAAACGGCGGACTTCGAATATTCAGAGATCAGATTTGCGTTGGTTCCCACGGGATCAAATCAACAGGGCCGAAAACCACATCACCGTTCTCAATCCAATTCGTCCCTTTTCCAGGGGTCCGTCGCCTTGGACCAGTCGGTGATCCCGAGTGATTCCGTTCAGCGGAGATTGTCTCCTCTGTGCCATTCTTAAGACCCCAGCGTTCATTTTCTACGATATTATTTTGTGCCACCGTATCTGATACATTGTCTAGCCGAATTTCATTTTTCGCAGTTTTCTCAACTTGGTTTCGTTCTCCTGTATAATCATGGGGATTTACCTGGCCAAACCCAGCACGTGCGATACCATTTGCACTGAAGCCATGCAGATAGTTGTCAGAAATGGTGATATTGAATGGCCCAGCCGTTATACCAGTTCCAAATGCCGGTTGTTTGAAATTGCGGATTTCGAATCCTTTGATCGTCGTCCCTCTGGCCCTTCCCGTGCGAAATCCAGCACCATGCTCTTTCGTCAGCGACGCTCCATCAATAATTGGACGGTTCTGCCCTGCCCCAAGGGTTTCGCTCTTGCCAGGATTTCCACGGAACGTCATATCATCCGTTTCAACCCATACTTCCTCTTCGTATACACCTGGCTTGCCACAAATTGTCTCCCCGGATGATGCTTCAGAAGCGGCGGATCCGATCGATTTGAAATTCCCATCGCAAGAAGCACTCACAACAATATCACATTCTTGTTCTGTCTCTGCCGCTCCTGTCGTCGCTGTTGCAGTTCCACTCAACCCAACTACAGCACCTTTGAGCATGGTTCGTCGCTTCATACCATTGGTATCGCCAAATGGTATCTTTGAAAATTTTTAAATTAAAGATGTGGTCGTGTTTGAGCGCATGTGATCACAGGTTTGAAGCAGTGACGGTTAGTTTACAATTCTGACTTTACAATTTAGGATGAGTTTCCGAAACTGCCCGAACCAGGTTTGCATTCGCAACCTCCTGTCTTCCCTTTGGCGGAGCGTGAAGGATGTCGCCTCAACATTCGATCGCTGATGGTACGTCGTATCATCTCTCAATACATTCGCAGGGACGCCTTCCCAGCTGAACTCTCTTGTCCGAATCACTGTTGACACTTCATTTTGAGACGGCAACGTGATAGCGTGGGTGACCATTCACGAGTCTCTTGGCTCCGAACTGGAGTTTTACTGGCTCTGGATCGCCGCGACGACGTACGGTGTTTGTGAGGTAGTGACCACTAATGATCTCGTCTACTTTGCGCCTGAAGTACAGGAGGCGAACCCAGTTGTCAACGTGGCCCTCGATACGCTAGGTCTGGCTGGTATAGTCATCTTGAAACTCGCTGTGTTTTTCGCATTACTCGAAGTCAGCGTGAACGTGATGCAAGTTTGGAAAGACCGTTCTCTCTGTCTTTCCACCTCTCGTACTTGCCATATTGTGCACGATTCTCACGGCTCTCAATATCCTTCTCATGGTGCCAGAACAGCTGAGGGATGCAAGAACACCTATTATGATAAATATTATTCTTAAGATTTTTGGTTATTAATCCGGTTTCTGGCGAAGTGTTCTTTAGAATTGTGTATGAATCATCACCAACTGTCTCTTTTCCGCCATACCTTGCGTCTGGGGGTGTTCGACTCGCGTTCCCGAGGCCGTCGAGAACTTTTCCGTCCGTATCGAACTGGTAGAATATCGCATCCTTAAGATCGTGGTTGAACCAGACATCCGCGGCTATTTCCTGTGATTCTCGTTGTCGTATATATTCTCGAACGTGGCGAAAAAGACACACGTAGTTCGATGAAACAATCATATGATACGAAAATCTACTGCAAATCCCAAAACGAAATTTGAAACGGGTCGAAACGATCACTACTGAATCGGGATGTGATTGGGGATGGACTCGGCGATATCGACTGGAAAAGAGCGTTAGAACAGTCGTCAAGAATTGTGTATTTACTTCTCTCGACGCGGCTTACAACGCCCACTCTAGGATGAAACCTATTATCTTAGATCGCTCGTCAAGTCTGGATTCCGTATTTACACCCCCGCTTTAAGCCCACACTTCGGGCGAGAATCTGGTTCAGACGGTTCTCTGAAATCGTTTTTAACACTTCCCTCAAAAACTGTGAAGTGCGCTCACGCCAATAAACAAATGATTCCTCACCAAACCATATCCAGTGATATTAATAACTCGGTGTTATTAATCCTGTTCTCCAATGGACAGTTCGCCCATACTCTCTGCGTATATCGTTATTGAGCCCGTTTCCCAACCCGCATCCAAAGTATCCGCAGGTGTTTTGATTGCCACGCCTACACCTGTATAAGATCCAGCGACAATTCCGTTTCCGACCCGATTTGTATAATCAGATGGCGCTGAGAAGTCGTAATTATCAGGTTCTGAGTAGCTAGTGTAGAAATAGAAATTATCTGGATTGTCTAGGTCACTCCAATCTACATCAATGTTGATTTGCTCTTCACTTTTACTTGACACGGCGAAGACATTGTCAAAGTAATAAATGGAATCTGCACCTAGACCTTCTCCCGCCCCACCTTCATTGAGGAATCCACCTGGATCCTCAATTTCGGTTCCGTCATCGAAATGCAATTCAAGTTGAGTTTCAGAACCAGTTGCATATTCATCATTTTCGAGCCCACTCTCACTATCATGTAATCCGAGATAGGCAGTGTCGTCCGCGACAACAGAGGCACTCACAGCACGATCTGCCTCAACACTCGTAAACGCACCTGTACCCATTGCAGCCGCCGAGCCGGCGGCGAGCGATCCCACAGTCGCCAGGAATTTTCGTCGTTGCATGGTTCGATCAGGTGCCCCACCACGGGGGCACTCACTATCCCCTACAACACATACCAATACTGTATTAGGGATGCTGAAGGAATTGCTGGCTCTGTCAGGCTCCAGCTGAAATGATATTGGCAGATCTTGGATAATCTGCTGGCATGCCAATCTACCCTCAGACCTGCTCAGATTTCCCCTATTCGAGGGTCAGGGGTCCTCTGAGAGAGACAAAAACCAGTTCAGGATACACCCTTCAGGGGTTCAAACGAGGTCTGAAACCGGGCATATCGGCAGTAGGAACTGATTAGAGGTGACACCAACCCCAATTTCCGAAATTGCTTGTCTAC
>NZ_JAZKRK010000043.1:0-13077 GCF_036626455.1 Halodesulfurarchaeum sp.
CAGAAAACTACTGACCGTCGGGGGAGCTATTTTTCTCGGTTCACTCGCTGGCTGTTCGGGTGTGAATCCACTAGATGGCGGTTCATCGGGTGGATCTGGGGGGACAGGACCAGGCGGAATAGCGATTCCATCCGGTTTTGAGAGCCAATCAGCGCCCCCTATCCCGAAGGAGGGTGTCTCGATTGCCGTGTATGTGGGATCGGGGTCCTCCGAGGAGGCCCTCACGGCCTTCAAGAGTGCAGCTGAAGACGCCGGCTGGGAGAGTGCGGGGTCTGCCAGTGTTTTGGGTGGACAGTGGTCCGGTACCGCATTCAAAAAAGTGGAAGAAGGAGAAGGGCTGCTCATCCACACACAGCAGACGGAGGATCAGGTCATCGTAACTGTCCTTCATGCCTCTCAGGGTGAGTTGGGAATCGCGGATTCAGGCGATAGCTCCGAGGATACGCCGGAGGAAACGGAGGCCGAAGAGGCGACTCCACCGCAGTCGGACGTGGAAGGGGAAGACCATCCAGACGTGCCACGGTATCCTGGCTCCGTTAGAATCGATCATTATTATATGGAGGTAAGCGACCAGGCAGTTTTGGAAAATACGTATCTGGCTGAAGCAACTGTCGATGAAGTCGGAACGTTTTACGATGAGACGCTACCTGAACATGGCTGGACTATCGAAGTGGAGGGGATCGAAGATGGCGAACACAAGCGGTTCGCAGTGAAGGAGGACATGCAACTTATAGTTACCTGGGAAGCCTCTAACGAGTACGACGGATACATCGAGATCTTTACTGAGGTGTCTTTCCCAGCCCCATCTGAATGATCAAGGAAACGGACAATGAAGTCAAAATCCAGGATGACAATGGTGTGTGTAAAACCGAAGTCACTCGATTATGGGCAGGATGAGGCCACAGATACCCGATTGACGGAGGGCCCCTCGCTTGTGGATCAATCGATCAGCCGTTCAATTGGTCGCGGGAGGAGCTTCGAAGGGCAACTGGATACGACTCGGGCAGTGGGCCATCTTCAATCAGGGACCGTTCATCGACAGCGGAGGCCGTTTCAATGACTGACCTCGAAGGACTCTCTCGTCGGGACCTCCTCAAGGCTGGGACGCTTACTGCCATCCTCGGAGCCGGCGGCTACGGTGTCTGGCAGGGGCTGGAGGGAGCCGACCTGGGCCTGGGCAAAGAATCCGACCTTCCGTTTACCGTTTGGCGAGAGATCCGGGACGTGCTTCAGACGAGTTCGACGCATCTTCCGGCCCGGGCCGAGCAACGGGTGGACGAGGGGGACGCCGAGGGAGCCTATACGCTGGTGAAGGAGGACATCGTGACGTTACCCGGCGGATTGAACGAAATGGGCGAGCAGGGTCGGGTTGTTCGGTGGGGCCCCAGGACGACGCTTCGGGGCGGAGCTGGAACAATGCGTGAGCAGGCGGAACTACTGGCCTCGCTTTACGAGGATATGGGCTATGACACGCGGCTTCGAGTGGCCAGCGAGCCACTCTCCGAAGGGGACAGCAAAAATCTCCTGTACGACCCCCCCGATCTTGAATTCGACCCCGACGTGGACGTCGAGACGACGGAGGAGTGGCTTGACCGTCTCGACACAGAGCCAAAGGAAGAGGACCAGGTCCGATTGGACGCCAATGGTGAAACGAGTGCTGCACTCGGCGATTCGATTCTGGCGGCGCTGGAACCACTTTCGGACAGTCTCCCTCATCAGCGGTCCTTCGACCACGGTGGCGGGGGGAACCCACTCATCGTCGAAGCCGAAGACGATGAGGAGACGATCTACGCTGACCTCTTCTCGCCGGCTGCATCCTTCGACGACCCGGTGGACGAGCCATCGGCGATGGAAGACGCGCCCGACCGGATCGACCCGGGGACCGTTTCCATGACGCTTTCCGCTCGCAAAGCACGTTCCGGGGACGTCGTGGAACTGGTTAAGGGCGAGTGGCCGGTCGAAATCGTGGCCGGTCGACAGGTTCGGGTCCAGACCCTCCCGAGCCCGGATCCGATCGACGTTCCTTTGACCCGCTGTGTCGACGTCGAACAGTTCCATCCAGCGCTCACGCTTCAGGGCCGGGGTCTGAACAAGAATGAGGCTACCGAGAATACGTTTGTCGGGGACGGCGTCACACGGTCCGGGGACCGAATCGCCTTCGATGGGGATACGATGACACGAAACGGCACGCCAACCGTGACTGGCTCGGACCAGCGGGACCCGGGATCGGTGGACTCCCTGTCCATGACGGCCGTGGCGGAGCAGTTTCCACGTGTGCGACTCGAATTACAACCCCGGGACGAAGACGGGCAAGTAGTGGGCGGCCTCAACCCCGGGGCGTTTCGTGTTGAGGACAACGGCGAATCGGTAATGCCGACCCTCGTCTCGAATCGCCCCTCTCCCAGGGTAATGGTTCTCTGGGACGCCTCTGACAGCATGCCCGATCAGTACAGCGGGGAGGAACTGGACGCGTTCGTCAACGAATTACGAGCCGACATCAAGGCTATCGACGAAGATGCGGTCGTCAAGACCCAGTCCACAAAACCCTGGAGTGATACTGGTAGCCGGTTTGCAGGATCCTACTCGCATCTCTGGGAATTTGCCACGAAAGCTCCCACCGGCGAGACGAACCTCCTCGTGTTTGTTACCGATGACCACGCCTGGGACGACAAAACACCTTCCATCGCCCGACAACTCGAAAATGGGCCGCCCGTGATCGGACTTCACGTCGAAGCGAGCGATGAGGTCGGAGAGGGCCCACTCAAGGAGATGGCTGACCTATCTGGGGGCCGCGCCATTCCAGCGGCGGACCGGACGAGTGCCCGAGAAGCAATTGGATCGTTCATCAGTGAGGCCAGAGAGGATCTACCCGGGTACATCGTGAGCTACGAGGCCACTGACAGATCGGCTGGCTGGCATTCGGTTTCGGTCGAAACCACTTCTAGTGAGTCGGTGTCAGCGACGACGGAGTACGAGGTCAATGAGCCTGATCCCTTCGGCTTCGATCAATTACGACTTACCATCGAACACACAGGTGCCGAAGGGGAAACACGGAGCGTCACGCGGACGATTGCCGGTGATGACGGCCTTCCGTCCGTCTCGGATCTAACGGAGGAGGATGGCGATGAAGAAAGTGTCACCACGCAGGAACCGCCAGATTCGGATGGTGCCGAACTGCCCGAAGACGTCCTCGACGTCGAGGGAGCGCTGTTCGGGGAGACTGTCGTCTCCTTCGAGGGGTGGGGCGTTCCATTTGCCGTGCGGGCCGACGATATGATCGACGCACGAATGACCCACCAACCCGTTCACGAAGCGCTGTTGGAGGAAGGCCCCAAACAGGCGAACAATCGTCGCCAGGAGGAGGGACTCGCGGCACTGCCTCCCAACCTCTTGGCAGCCCAGTCCCCGTACCCGGATGCCGTCACGGCTGACTCGGTGACCTATCCCGACGGGTTGCGCGTGGCGATGCATCACCAACGGCCGTCGTTTATCAACAACGCTGCCCAGATGTCCATGGACGTCTTGCCGCTTTCACGAGTGACGACGGCAGCAGCCGACAGTAATCGACGAATCAGACTGACGACACGCCGCACTGCCCGGACGGCCGTGGTCGAACGGGAGTTCTACGACCGCTCCGCAGGGAGCGTCCTCGACGATGCGACTCTCGTCAGAAGGGGAAATATCGAAGAGGACTCCGCTCGGCGCGAGGCGCTCAATCACCTCTCGGAACGCGCTATCGGCCTTCGCGACGACGACCATCCCGACAGAATTCTGTTGGTCGACGAGGCGGGGACGGGACTGGTCCACTGGGAACTCGACCCCGAAACCGGTGCCGTGCGTGGCATCCTGCCGGACGCGAGCGGCGGTGGCTCGATTGAAGAAGATGTGCAGGAGATGCTCGAACGCCTCGATCGGATTTACCAAGTGATGGACATTTACATCGATGTGGCCACTATTGGTATCGCCGGGCCGCCGTCGGCCGCGTACGGAGCCCTCCAACAGTACATGAAATTCCTAGCCAAACTCTACGGCATCGCGTCGACAGCCATCGCGATCGGTCGGGCGGATGGGATCGAAGAAGAGATCGCCGACGCCGTCAGGCAACTGCTTTGCCACATGGCGAAAGGGGTTGGCACAGAGGTCGTCACGTACTACGGCAGTGAAATCATCATGAAAGCGCTCTATGCGGCGATAGATGAGGAACCACCGTCAATCTGTTGAGGGGGCGCAAGTTCTATCGTGCGGACCGCTGCTACCACAAAACACGTCCGAACTACCGCGGAAGGCCCTTTGAAACCTCATCTGTCTGCCAGCTACAGATTGGCGGAGGAACGGTTACTAGTTCTGTGAATGCAAGCGATGGCCGAGGGCTGCATACATGCTCTGAGGGGACAAAGGATTTTCACGGACGGGATACGCACTAAATCTCCTCTTTGGACGGTTCACTACCTCACGAAATCTTTCAAATTGTTACTACGAGCGACTCTGAGGAAAAAACCGACTATCAACACCGCTGTTTTCGACCGCTTTGTTGCCTCATAGAGGTGTCCCGACACTCGTTTGAGATTCGTCCCGATAGCTTTCGCTACCGTTGGGTTCCTCACCTTGATTCTCCCTGAGATTTTCGTCCGTTTGCCGGACCGATGATACACTTCAGTAACCGTCGATTCGGCTCTGGCGATACCAAATGCATATACCCCGCCTAATGAAGTTTTGTTGAAACCAAGCATGCAGCATTCGTCAATCACCTTTGTTTGACCCAACTGATAGAAAATATTTCACCGACAGTGACCTTTACTTAGCGATGAACGAACATCTCACGGGAATCCGCCAGTACGAGAACGTCCGAACCGTAAGAAGAATGGAAAGGTGGTCAGCGCAATAAGCAACTCAAGCCCCCCGGCGACCAAAAAGGCCGCCAGATAACCCATTGCGGACGCGATGGACCCGCCAATGAGCACCCCCGCCAGGAATCCCAGACTACCAAACACATTGAAACCCGCCATTGCCACGCCACGCCGGGTTTCACGGGCAATATCGGTGACCAATGCCATAGTCGCGGGCGCCATCAATGCTCCAAGCAAACCAACCACAATCATCATCACCCCTGCAGTTTCAACCGTGGGTGCAATTCCGACCCCCCACACGCCGATACCGTAAACAGCTGACCCGACCACGACCGGTCCTGTGCGACCCACCCGATCCGAGATAATACCAAACGGGTACTGGAGGAGCGCAAACGGTACAAAAAACAATGCCAGCATGAGTCCGGTTGCGCCAGGGCTCAACTCGAAGCTATTTCTGAAGTAAAGAGTGCCGACAAGGGCGAAAAATCCGGCAGTGAACCGGTCAATAAACCCGTACGCGAAGGGTACGACCAAGTCCGGTTGGTCACGCAATCCCTTCAGAACGTCAAGCATGGTGGTCCGGTCGGGAGCGGGCGCCCTGTCCTGTATCGAGTGCGCCAATACCCCAACCCCGAGGAGGATAACGGACGCGAAGTAAAGCGGGATGAACGGCCCTATCTCGTAAAATTGGCCCCCAAGCGGCGATCCAAGTGACATCCCGAGACCGATGGCGATGCCGGCTGCGCCCATGTTCCGACCGTGGCCACCGGGGAGATCCATGAGCATTGTCATTGCCAGGGACAGAGCTCCGATGGTTGCAGCGCCTTGGATAACCCTGAATCCGATGACGGCGATAAATGGAAGCGAAGTGAACTGGGGAATCAAGCCAAGAATGGCGTATCCGATTGCCCCTCCGACCGCGCCCAATACGATGAACGGGCGCCGTTTGCCAGCGGAATCACTGGCCGCACCCCAGACCCCCGCAAAGACGATGAACGCAATGAATTCGGCCGCGAGAAACCACATCGAGGCATTGATCTCGGTCGTCGAGCCGAATGCCACTACCAGCGTATCGATCCCCGGATAGAGGAGCACCTGGGCGAGGAGAACGCCAAACACGATGGCCGATAGCAAGATCCGATCCCGACGTGTTGTCATAGGTCTTTTCGTGCGATGAGATATTTCGGTAGGTGGGACAAGCCTCTCGTTTACATCGAATAACACGCAACTACATAATCGCAGGGTATGTTTTGCGGCTACAGGTTTTGATTTCCAAAGGGTAGTAGCGGTTCTATAGAAATCGTCCAATTGCTCGACGGGTATCATTGCATAATTACCGATACCCATTATTCGTGTCTTCTCGAATATGCCTAATTCTGGTTTTGGCATCAGAAATCGGAATCATCCTTAAGACAAATAAATATAAAAACAGTAACTATGACATCTCCTACGGAGATCCAGGTCCTGCATGTGGATCCCGCACCCGATTTCGCCGAACGGACGGCCAAGTTTCTACAGCGCAAAGACGAGCGCATCTCCGTTCAATCAGTGACAAATCCAGGTGAAGGAAATCGCAGACGCCCATAGTTGGGAGATGGCAATCACCGAAAGTGAATCGGGCGGTGCTCGGTTCGAGTTCACTGGTCTTGATGTTGTCAAGTGACTTATATAGCTTCTGAGTCTTGCACGCCTCTTTTGACAGTAGTTGAATAGATCAAGCCGGGTCGTGCTAAGAGACAACGCGCGTATGCAGCAATCAATTAACCGTTAAACGGCCACATCCTTTGGCTGATTGCCTGTATTTGAGTTGGAAATCAGATTGATTCGGTCCGAAACACGGCTATCACGTTACTCGCCAGAAATGTTGGTCTCACCGCGGATTAACATGACATTCCCGGACGCCTTCAAGGCGATCTGTTCCGTAAAGCTCCCATACGGGATGCCAGTAATATTAGCCCGATGTGACAGTCCGATACAAACCGATTCATACGCTTCGATCGTCCCCGCTAACGCCGTCTCAATGTCGTCAGTGACCAAGACTTCTCGTTCGTACTCGTCTGATTCGAGTCCAGCCGACCTCGCAATATCGTCAATGACGTCTCGTCCCGATACGACGGATTCTTGACCAGCATGCCGTTTTGCTGATTGGACGAACAACAACGTTGGGATCGTTCCGTCAACAGTCGCGAACTCAAAGGCCCGTCGAGCAACGACTGGAGCGTTCTGTCCCGGAGCAACGAGGGCGACGGGTCTACCAACAGTATCCTCTTTAAATTCTACGAGGGAGACATCGCACGGTGCCTTTTTAAGGACTGGATCGATCGTCTGGCCGAACGTGAACTCGCCATCGCCGACATTACCATCCCAGCCAAACAGTAGCTGATCTGGATCTTCATCCGCAATCGTGTCCAAAATAGCGGTGCTGACATCTGGGGCAACAATTGCTCGTGTCCGGAGCGAAACATCCCGCTCCTCGGCAATCCTATGCGCAATCTGGAGAAGGTCTCCCTGGTGGTCGAGCCGCTCTGACTCGATGTTCTGTCGTGGTGCGTCACTCGGGCCCTCGGCGACGTTGATCGCCACGAGTTCCGGCACACCATGCTCTTCATTGGCGTGAGCAGTTGCTGCTGCAAGTCTGAGCAGACCTTTCTGGGTTTCCGGGTTGGAAATGGGAACGACGACGCGATAAGGCTCGCCTGATGGACCGGTAATGGCATCTCGAATGAAACCGCTTCCCACGGTTCGACTTCTCGCGTAGATGAAGTACCACACAATACCCACGGCGATGATTCCAGAGCCGATCATGATGATTGTTGGCGACATTTGAGAAATGACCACGACCGTGAGGAGGATTCCAAGTACCGGCACCAGCGGATAGAACACCCCCGGGAGTTCAAATGACGGTTCGTACTCGTCGGGATTAGCTCGCCTGAACACCACGAGAGAGACATGGACCAAGAGATAGGCCACGAGAAAGCTGAAACTTGCTGTCTCGGCGAGGAGGGGGATAATGCTTTCCACGCTGAGCCCGAGTGCGATCAGGAGCGCCGTCGCGCCACCAGTGGTGAGGATCGCCCGGTGGGGCGTATAGAACCGATCGTGGCTTTCATTGAGCCACTCGCTCATGAGCCCATCGCGGCCCATCGCATAGATCACTCTTGAAGCGGCGAGAATCGAGGAATTCGAACTTGAGATGGCCGCGATAATCGCGGCGAACGCAATCCCCACGACCCCAATTACGCCCATGGACACTTCGGCAACCTCAGAAACTGGAATCGGCGAATTCCCAAGCACATCGATCGGGACCACACCGGTGCTCACGATCATAACCAGCGCATACAGAAGCGTCACCAAAACCACAGAGAGGACCATGGTCAGTGGAATCGTTCGACCCGGGTTCTTGATCTCACCGGCCACCGTGGCGATAATTTCGAAGCCGAGAAACGAGACGAAAACGATGCCGGTGGTCGCAATGATACCGGTCGTCCCCGTCGGGGCGAACGGCGTGAGGTTTGTCGAGTCGATGAAAAAGATCCCGACAGCAACGAAGACGAGCACAATCGCTGTCTCGGTGCCGATCATGATGTTTTGAAGCGCGCTTGATTCGTCTGTCCCGTAATAATTCACCCCGATGAGGAGTGCTACCCCCATGAACCCGAGCGCGATCACGAAATGACGTCCGTCGAGGCCCGGGATCGGCGAGACGATGTACTGACCGAACCCGACCATATAGAAGGCGCTCGCAAACATCAATCCGGTCCACATTCCCCATCCCACTATCGCACCGAACAGGCCACCGAGTGCACGGTTGACGTAATGATAGCTCCCACCGGCGATCGGCATGCCGGTTGCAAGTTCCGAGAGGGAAAGCGCTGCCAGTAGCGCGACCAGCCCAGCGATAACATACGAGACCGCACTCGCCGGGCCTGCATTGCGGGCTGCAATACCTGGGAGGATGAATATTCCAGCACCAATCATCGTTCCTCCACCCAGGGTCATGGCTTCTACGAAGCCCAACGTCCGCTCCAGTCCCCCGTCTTCCGCGCTCATTGAAATAGCGTCTTCCTGATGGCGCTTTTACCGGAATCCTTCATTTGACGTCCCTCACAATGAGTGCCGGAATTGATATATCGTCGATGATGCGAGAGAGGACATCACCGATGATCCGCTCACGAAGCGACGGTTCGGTTTCGCCAAGGATGACTATGTCATACTCCTCCGCTCGCGTGACAATATCCCGGTAGGGATCCCCGTCTTCGACGATCTGACAGTCGATGCGCTCCGCATCGATGCCGAATTGAGTTATTCGGTCGACGGTCCCGCGGAGAAGGAGCTCTCGCTTACTTGAGTCCACGTCTCCATCAATCGAATGAAAAAAGGTCGCGGTCGCCTGACTACCTTTGAGAAGTTCCACGACGACGGAGATGATCCGTTCGTTGTTCACATCTCCCCGTATCGGGACGATAATACGCTCGATTTGGGCGACGTCTCTGGGGGTCAGCACGGCATCACAGTCGTACTGGTCGGCGACTCGGTCGATGGTTGCCTCCCTATCGTGTGTGAACACCAAGACTTCGGTTATGTCGTTTCGTTCTTTGGCGATCGAATCGAGTCTCGTTTTCGCTTCCACCTCGTATTCGTGTTTGATGAGTGCCGGTTCCGCCTGATCCGGGACGGGGAAGTACCCGAGAAGAATGACTTCGAACGGCTGAAGGAAATCGAGGATATCGAAAGCTGGAGGTTCCGACTGAGAGATATCGACCGGAACCAAAATCGATAATTCCTCCATCGGGGGCATCGTACGAAGGTAATTAGCGGGGTAGTGTTGTCAATCCTTCGTGTGTTTTGGAGTGTGCCCGAACTGTGGTTCAAATGTCTCCCCAGTCACCGAATACTCGGCTGAGGAACGTGGGTACGGATCCTTGACATCCTCCGCCGCGTGACCACGGTGGAATCCCGAGTCAAGCAAATCAAAGATTTGCGTCCGTCGCAAACCTCCGGTTTGCTCAGCGGTGGGAGTTTCAGGGCTGCAACCACGGATACCGCCACTTTTCGAGAACTCGTTTCAGCCAGTCGTCGTGGCCGGTGGCTGCCTGGCGTTGACGAGAGCAAAGCTCTCGTTCGCACATCAGAAATCAAAGAATTCTGAGGACGGTGCCAAACCGCCGGTACTCCGATCCTCCACCATGTTTGGACGCTTCGTGTTGGTTTTGCCACGGAGCGTCCAGCAGACTTCGACGGACTCGGTGTTATCTTCGGACTTGCTCGACCAACGGGCACGAGACGATCGAGCAGCCAAACGTCCATCAGCGAACTGTGTTGGAGGCCGTGGCAACAAACGGTAAATCGCCTCGGGGTCAAGCCCCGAGGCTTTCGCGTGGACTCCCGTTCTATGCCTCAGTAGAGGCAGGAGGTACGTATTCCCCGCTCACGTTCAGCGTCCCGCGATTTAAGCGCACATCTACGGGTGCGCCTCCGTCGCCTGCATTTTGCCTGCGACGGAGATACTGCAAACCGATATTCTTGGAAGCGTTGTAGTCCGCGTGGTTCTCATACCCACACTTTTGGCACTCGAACGTTTCTCCTGACCGATTGTCGTCGTGGGTAAACCCACACGTTGAGCAACGCTCCGACGTATTTCGAGGGTCAACCTGTTCGGCCTCGATACCGTGTTCTTCGGCCTTGTATTCGACGTACTCGTAGAGTCGTCGGAACCCCCAAACGTGTTGCCACGTCGCCTCGGGGATGTTCTCCCGAATGTAGGTCAAGTCTTCAAACACGATGTGCGAACAGTCGTTCTCGACGGCCTCCTCGATGAGTTGGTTAGCCACCGTGTGTAGGTGTATCTCGAAGCGTCCGTACTCTTTCTGCCCGACTGACTCGATGTTCTCGTGGGCGTAGCGAGACCCGCATTGTTGAAGGGATGCACGGCGTTTCTCGTACTCTCGTCGCCAATGGTTGAATTCGTCTGCCGACCAGAATCTTCCTGTCGAAGCAACGGCAAGATTGTTCACGCCCAAATCCACACCAAGGACTGTTCTGTGCTTGGACTCGGATTGGGGCGATTCCTCATCTGCTTCGACCTTTCGCATGGAGGCGTGGAGATACCAGTCACCCTCGCGGTACTGCAAGTACGCCATCCGAAACTCGAAATCCTCGTCGGAGACGTACTTGGTCGGCGGAGTCTCCGAGTCATCGGGGATGATGTAGTCGCACTCGACGCGCCCATCTACGGTCGAAAGAGAAACGTGGTCGCGGTGGAACGTCGCACTCCGCTTGTCGTACACCGCGCTTTCAGCGGAAAAGTACGGTTGCGACGTATTCTCGCCACGTTTGAGTCGTTTGACTCCGCTTTTGACGGCTTCGACTGCCCGGCGTATCCCCTTCTGGACGAGATTTGCAGTCAGGTCGGTTTCATCGCGGAGTCGATCGTAGAGGGCGCGTTCGGCTTTCGCTTTTGAGGTGACGTGGTATCCCTCGTCGCCGTGCCAACACCACTCGCTCGCGGTGTTGGCGCAGTGTTTGAACTGCTCGACAGTCTCTCGAAGGAGCGAGTCGGCTCCTTCGGGCGTGTCGAGCTTGATGACTGCCGTACGACGATACTCCACTGTGTTTTCACATATATAGTTAATGTTACTTATATGTTTGGGAGTCGTCCTGCCGTCGTAGGATGGCTTGTCTCATTGGTTGTCGGCTTCCTCCCCGACCTCAAGGGTCGGGGCATCCGCCTTGCACCGCCTGTGAACTTCGACCCGGAGAAATTTTTGATCCATATTCCGCCAAAGTTACGGAGCCGAGATCAAAACGGACTGTTCGAAAGTATCTCGGCAAACTCGAGCAGTACGAGTTGGTGAAAGGCGAGGGGCAGGCTCAATCACGGACCTTCAAAAATGGTATTTGTACGAGTGGTTGGGAGTTGGCCTTGCCATCGAGCGTGGTTTGCGTCATCGAGTGTCGGCTTCCTCACCGACCTCAAGGGTCGGGGTATCCGCCACGAAATTTGATGAAATCAGGCATCTAAACAAGACCCAGAGAGTGTATGCAGCAAACACTCCAAACAAGAATTACTGATCGCTGACCGCTAATTGCAGACGGTATGTAAGTCTCAGTGCGAGTTCCGTCCGGACGAGTGCGGTCAAACATCGTGCTCGTTACTCGCGGAGACCTTTCCAAGTGACAGTGCGGCCCCACGTCGTCGCCTTGCCCCACAGGCCCGAGCGCATACACTCCAGCTCGACGATCTGGCTGTTGTCGACGAATAGGTTCACCTCGGGCCCGAAGTTCTTGATGTACCACTCGAACATCTCCGGGCCCGGCGCCTCGAACACCAGATTCTCCGTGCCGAGTTCGTTGGCGATCCGGTAGGCGACGTCGGTGCGCCACTCTTCGACCTCTTCGGTAATCCCTTCAGCCTCGACCATCAGCAAGTCCGCGCCTGCGTCGAGGTGCTTTCGCCCCTCCTCGATTGCCTGTTCGGGATCCTGCTGGCCTTGACGCTCCAGTTCCTCGGGATCAGAGGCACCGCCCGCGCCGAACTGGACATTGATTTCGGGTTTCGGTTCGATATCGTACTCCTCATCTGCCACCTCGGTCAGGCGGACGATGTCGTCGCTACCCATTGCGAGGAATCCACTGGAGATCTCGACGACGTCGAACCCAAGGCGCTCGGCTTCCTCGAAGTATTCGTGGATCTTGTCGTTGTCCCGCACGAGGACGTTCTCGATGTACCCTCCAGTGGAGACCTTCACGTCGTGTTCGTGGCAGATGTCGATGAGTTCTGTGACGGCGTCCTCGGGCATCAGCGCGAACGATCCGCCGGAGAACTTGTAGATGTCGACGTACTGGCCCATCGTCTCCAGGATATCCCGTAGCTCCCGAGGGCCCATCGGATCGTAGTAGGGCCCCCGAATCTCCGTGATGCCCTCCTCACGTGGCTTCTCCTCCCTCTCGTTGTGGTGCAGGAACTCGAAGGTACGGTCAACCATCGTTCATGCGGACATTCGTCCGCCTGGCACTTAGAGACAGCGTCAGAAGGGAAGCGGACTGCCGTTGCCACGTCTGGTCTGAACCTATGCCAGCAATCCTACGAGGTTGTCGACGTCGGTCGATTCGAGATTTCTCACCGTTTCGACGATCTCCGCGCGACGGAAGGCGTCGAACTGGCTCGCCGAGGCATGGAACTTCGCCTCGACCTGGTCCCAGTCCATCGGCTGCGTGGGATGGCCCTGGA
>NZ_JAZKRK010000044.1:0-12444 GCF_036626455.1 Halodesulfurarchaeum sp.
CCGGCTTCTTCGACTGGCCCAGGGAGAACTCCGGGGAAGAGATCGCCGAGACGATGGCGATCTCCCAGTCGACGTTTCTCCAGCACTTACGAACGGCCCAAAAGAAGGTGTTTTCCGTCCTGCTCGACGACGGATCGCCGAGTTAAGCGCTTTCCAGCACGTCGTCGATGTCTTCGTGACTGTGGATGTCAACCCCATCCTCAGTCACTTCCGCTATCGTTACGCCGTTCCCGCTCGCGGTATCACGCTCGGTCGCACTCTCGACTGCTCGGGTCGCAATTTCGATTCCGTCCTCGTGTGTCAGATCGTCCTCATACTCCTGTTCGAGGACTCCCAACGCGAACTGCATGCCACTCCCTGTCACCACATAATCGTCCTCACTGAGACCACCCATCGGGTCGATGCTGTAGACGTGGGAGCCCGTTTCATCGACACCACCAAGAACAGGGTTGATCATGAAGAACGGACCGCCACGAAGGAAGTTCGAGGCCACGGTTCCAAGCGCATCGATCGACATTGGCTTACCCCGGCGGGCCTCGTATAGTTTGGCCTCGGACCGGATGGAGCGGATGAACGATTGCGCGCCACCGACCGACCCAACCATCGTCAACGCGGCCCGGTCGTGGACCTGCTCGACTTTGGTCACGTTCTTGTTCGAGACGACCCGACCCCCAAGACTTGCCCGCCGGTCAGTTGCGATCACGACCGTCTCCGCCGTCGTCACTCCTATCGAAGTGGTGCCGGTCTTGGCGCTCTGGACCTCGTCGCTCCCGGCGGTCTCCTCGGGGACGGTGCCGATTTCCGGTTCGTACGGGTCCGAGATGTTCATTCTTCGTCCTCCTCCAGGTCAACTTCCTCGAGGTGGGCGTTGATTTCGGATTCCCCAAGGCGGCTGTAAATCGCCGTCTCGGCTTCGACTGCGCCCATCGCCAGTTCTTCGGCTTCGAGCGCTTCGTCCCTGGTGGTGGCAAGTGCGCCAAGCGCCAGTTCGATGCCCGCTTCGAGGGTTAGGTCCGGACCCCAGTGTTCCTCGAGGTAGTCCTGAATCTCCGACCGGTCTGCGCCAATGGCGACGGCCTTCCATTCGTTGGGGGTCCCACTCGGGTCCGTTTCGAAAAGCCGTGGTTCGCCGTTGGAAACACCACCGATCAGCAACGCGGCACCGAAGGGCCGGACCCCGCCCATCTGGGTGTACTGCTGAATGTTGTCGGTGACTGCCTTTGTGAGGACCTCGGTGTCGACCGGTTCCTCGTAGCGGAGTTCTTCGAGTTGGGCCCGGCGACGGGCGAAGTCGATGAGCCGACGGGCGTCAGCCACGTGGCCCGCACTCGCGATACCGACGTGATCGGCGACTTTGTGGAGTTTTTCGATGGAGTCGGCCTCCATCAGCTGTGAGCGAGAGCGTTTGTCTACGGCGAGGACAACCCCTTCTTCGGTCCGGACTCCGACCGACGGCGTCCCTCGTTTGACTGCTTCTCGTGCGTACTCGACCTGATACAGCCGTCCGTCCGGGGAGAAAATGGTAATCCCCCGATCGTAGGCTTGTTGCTGTTGACCCTGCATAGGTTCGTTCGCACGAATGTTGCCCCGCGGCGGGTAAAGGCTTGCCGGACCCGGAGAGCTTTTTAAAAGTAGTTGATGCTTTTGGGCAGTTCGGTTTTCATGCCCTTGCGCACACGGATATCGTTGATCTTCTCAGGCTGAAGGTTATCGACGAGCACCCGGAACCCGGCGTTTTCGGTGTTCCAGGAGGCACGACCCTCAGTGGCCGAGCGGATATCTGAGGAGAAGCCGATCATTTCTTCGACGGGCGCGATACCCTCGACGACCATCAAGTCTCCTTCCTGGTACATGTCGTCGACGCGGCCACGGCGACCTTGAATCTCGCCGGAAGCCGCACCCATGTGCTCGGACGGGATGTCGATACGAACGTCCTGAATCGGTTCGAGCAGGCGGATCTCTCCGTCGATCAGGGCGCGGTGGACAGCCTCCCGCATGGCCGGAATGACCTGGGAGGGACCACGGTGGATGGCGTCCTCGTGAAGCCGAGCGTCGTGGAGGCGAACCAATGCGCCTTCGACCGGCTCGGCGGCGAGGGGACCGTCTTCGAGGGCTTGCTCGAGGCCCTCGATGATGAGTTCCATCGTCTCGTTGAGGTGCTGAATTCCTTTCGTGTCGTCGATGAAGACGTTCGTGTTGATGATGTCCTCGACGTCCTGTGAGGTCTCCTTCTCCATTCCCGCCTCTTGAAGGGCTTCTCGGCGCTCCTGTTCGGGCATGTCCATCGACGCCTCACCGAGTTTGATTGTATCGGTGACCTCGTCACTCAGAGTCTCGACCGTGACGTAAAAGCGGTTGTGACGGTTCGGCGAAATACCTTCCACTTCTTCGGATTCCTGGGTGGGTGCTTCCCGGTACACGACGATCGGCTCACCGGTCCTGACCGGAATACCCTGGTTACGCTCGATGCGTTGGGTGATGACCTCGAGATGGAGTTCGCCCTGCCCGGAGATAAGGTGCTCGCCCGTGTCCTCATTGATCTCCACACCAATCGTCGGGTCCTCCTTCGAGACCTGCTGGAGCACCTCGATCAGTTTGGGAAGGTCGTCCATCTTCTGGGCCTCGATGGACTTCGTGATGACGGGCTCTGAGATGTGCTCGATGGACTCGAACGGCGTCATCTCGATCGAGGAAACCGTAGAGCCAGCGATAGCGTCTTTCAGCCCAGTCACCGACGCGACGTTGCCGGCCGGGACTTCTTCGACTTCCTCTCGCTCGCCACCCATGAACACGCCGACGGACTGCAGACGGTTCTTCCCGGCAGTCCCGGAGACGTAGAGCTCTTGGCCTTCCTCGAGGGTCCCGGAGAAGACACGGCCAGTCGCGATTTCACCCGCGTGTGGGTCCATCGAAATGTCGGTGACCATGAAGACGACCTCGCCGTCCTTGTTGACCAGGACCATGTCTTCAGCGAGTTGGGACTCGGGGTCACCACGCCAAACCGTCGGAATCCGGTCGGGCTGAGCTTCGACTGGGTTCGGGAAGTGCTCGGCCACCATGTCAAGCACGACGTCCGAAAGTGGGGACTTCTCGTGGAGTTCAGCGCGCTTGTCGTTTCGCTCCATGTCGATGACGTCGCCGAAGTTGATCCCGGTTTCAGCCATCGACGGGGCGCTGATCGCCCAGTTGTAGAGGGCAGAACCAAAGGCGACCGTGCCGTCCTCGACACTGACCTTCCAGTTCTCCTCCTCGTAGCGCTCCTCGGCCATTCCGCGGATGAGTTCATTAACATCGCGAATGACGGCCTGGAGGCGCTTCTGCATCTCTTCGGGGCCCTCCTGGAGTTCGTTGACCAGGCGGTCAACCTTGTTGATGAACAGGGCCGGCTTGACGTTCTCTCGCAACGCCTGACGAACGACCGTCTCGGTCTGGGGCATCGTCCCCTCGACGGCGTCGACGACCACCAGTGCCCCGTCGACGGCCCGCATCGCCCGGGTGACGTCGCCGCCGAAGTCGACGTGGCCCGGCGTGTCAATGAGATTGACCAGATACTCGGTGTCCCGGTAATCGTGAGTCATCGAAACGTTCGCCGCGTCGATGGTGATTCCTCGTTCCTGCTCGTCCTCCTCGGTGTCCATCGCCAGCTGTTCGCCAGCGAGATCGTCGGAAATCATGCCGGCCCCAGCGAGGAGGTTGTCAGTGAGCGTGGTTTTGCCGTGATCGATGTGAGCGGCGATAGCGATGTTCCGGATCTGATCGGGATGATCCATGAGTCGCTCACACTGTTGGACGATTTTCTTACGTCGGCCCATTGTTAACCTGTAGTTTCATGAGGAGGTTCAAAAGGGTAGTGTTTCGGGCTAAGACGCCGTCATGCACACACGCACCAATGACGAGAGATAATGGTCGATTGGAGACGTCGCGAGGGAATTTGGCCGATAGAGGCGGGACAAAGGAAATGACCCGAAGGAGGCGAGCGGGTCCCTTATTTGTGGCCGCAAAGAATAGCACTGTCGCTCCGCCTGGCAGAAAACAAGAGAACGAAGCGCACGAAGATCGTGCTTAGCGGGCTGCGGCCGCAACGCGTTCTTTCTCCTCTTTCTGATTGACGGCATAGGTCTGCACGTCACCCTCAGCAGCGCCGGTGAGCTGCTGGGCGAGGGCGTCCTCGACGTCGTTAGGCGTCTTGAACGAGGCGTTGTAGGTCCCTTCCGCGATGAACTTCAGTGCCTGGTCGACGCGTCGCTGCGGTCCCGTATCGACTGCTTTCGGAACCGAAATCCCACCGTACTTCAGGCGGACAGTCTCTTCCCGCGGCGCGGCGTTCTCGAGGGCTCGGACGAGCACCTGAATCGGGTTTTCGCCGGTTTTCTCGTGGACGCTTTCAAAGGCGTCCCTGACGATTTTGAGTGTCTTCTGCTTCTTGCCCGTGTTCTCCTGGGTCTGCATCAGACGATTCGCGAGGCGCTCAACGACGCTGATCTCGGACTTCTTGAACTGTTTGGCGGCGTGGCGACCCATCGTGTGGGCAACCGGAGTGACCGTGATGTAGCGTCGGGTACTCGGGTCGGTGTACTGGATACCAGTGACATCCCAGCGACCGAACAGTTGGGCTACGGCCGTTTCCTTCTCAACATCCTCATCGGGTTCTGCATCGGCGTCGACGTCGGTGTCGGATTTTTCCTCGGCCATGTTATCGCACCGGTTTCTCCGCGTTTCCGCGCACGAGTTCGATGAGCGATACGCCGTTTACCTTCTCGACCTTGTAATTGACACCCGAAAGGTCGCCCATGGAGCCACCCTTGGCTCCGCCGATGCCGGCGATAGTGACCTCGTCGTGTTCGTCAATGAAGGAGATCGCACCGTCACCAGGGGCAAAGGCAGTGACCTGTTTGCCGTTCTTGATGAGTTGGACCCGGACACACTTCCGGATCGCGGAATTGGGCTGTTTGGCTTCGATGCCGACTTTCTCGAGGACGATGCCACGGGCCTGTGGTGCACCTTCCAGCGGATCTGACTTGGTACGGAGGCCTCGCTCTCGCCGCGCGTATTCGGAGTCGGACCACCGGTGATTTTGGCGGTCCTTCTTGAGTTTACGGGCGGCGTACTTGCCGTTCGACATACGCCCGAGTAACCTACCCACGTACTTAAACTCCGTCTTTCCGTCTCAAATTTGAGTGAGGCCGAAACACAGCCCCAAACCCCCGCTGCGCGGGAATGAGAAAAAACTGTCCGCTCGACTCAGGTTAGGTGAGTTGGATATCGTCCACGTCGAAGTGCCGATTGGCAAGTCGTTTTGCGGCCTCGATATTTCGACCGTTGACACCGATCGCCGCGCCGTGATCCGCGTGATCGACTTCCGCGTAGGCGACCAGATCGTCGTTCTCCGAGAGTGTGACATTATACACCGCCGCGGGCGCGAGCGCGTTCGCGACGAACCCCTCGGGAGTCGGCGCGTCTTCGACCAGTTCGACGTCCTCGCCGATACGGTCTTCCAACCGATTAACCCGCCGCCCATCCGGGCCAATCGCCTGGCCCATCTCGCCAGCCGCGACCACAAACAACACCTGGTCGTGGGTTTCGTCGACAACACAATCGACTGCACTCGCCCCGGTGACGTCCTCGAAAAGCGCGATGTGCTGGCGGGCTTCGTCGGACAGTGTGACCCGCATTTTAGTCGGATCGACGGGCCTGCATCCGTAGATCCACGTCACCTGTCCCGAGTTGGACCGGCTTCCCGACAATCACGTTCTCGATCACGCCGTCGAGATCGTCGACTTCGCCGTGGACCGCGGCGTCGAGGAGGTGATTGACAGTCACTTCGAAGGCCGCCCGAGCGAGCACGCTCTTCTTGTTGCCGGAAATCCCGTGCCGGCCGATCGACTCGATCGTGCCCTCGTTCGTCATGATGTCCGCCACGAGCATGAGGTGGCGAATGTTCACGTCACCCAGCCCCTGTTCCTCCAGGGTGTCCCTGGTCTCATCGATGATCGTCTCGCGGGCAGCCTCGACACCCAGAACCTCGTAAATTTCGTGGATGTTATTACAGCTCGATCGGGAGGCGTCCACGCCCTCGATATCGAGGACATCCTTGAACGCCGAGCCTTCGGTATAGAGGACGAACTCTTCACCGGACTCGGTCTCTTCCTTGCGAATGACGACGCGTGAGATCTCCTCGATCCCTTTGAAGACCACGTCTCGGAGTTGTTCGACAAGTTGCAGCAGTTCCCGGTAACTCGGCCGTTCGGGGCCGAACTCGAGGACCATCCCCTGCTGTGTAACCTCGACGCCAATTGAATCTCTGATCGTATCGGCGATCTCGGTGACGACTTCTTCAGTCGTCGTTGCCCTCGGCCAGCGTTCCCTGAGGGTGTCCTCATTGAGGTCGATCCGGACGATCATATCCGCGACGTTCGTCGAAATGTCGCCCAGCGCGAGGATCTTCGTCGCCTCGATCTGCCAGACGACTTCGTGGGCCCGGTCCCGATCAGTCGCATACTCGTTTGCGAGGTGGACAGTCATCATCGGCGTGTCCGGTTCCTTCCGGGCGTCCACGAGTTCGATAAGTCGCGGAAGGCCCTGTGTGACGTCGATCTCAGCCACACCGGCGTAATGGAAGGTGTTCATCGTCATTTGGGTTCCCGGCTCCCCGATCGACTGAGCCGACACCGTTCCGACCGGATCCAGCGGATCGACCCGCGTGTCCCGATACGTTGCCTCTACTGCCTCGACGATTTCAGCGGCCTCCTCAGTCGAGACCGAACGGTCCTCGATGCTCTCATAGACCTCGTCTTTGAGGCGGCGGCTCAAATCGGCGTCTTCGACCAGTGCCTTGATATCGTCACTAATTGCTGTCATTGTGTCACCTCCCAGCTTCCGCCGTGTTCAGAGAGGTTCGTCACCTCGTCGCGCTCGCCGAGGAACGCGGCCTTCTCGGCCTCGTCAGCGAATTCGGCGTTGATAACGCGATCGGCGATACCATCCACGTCGATGGTATGGTCCACTGAGGAAGAGACATCGACCGGACTCGTGCCGTCCTCGCCGAACTCGAACTGCACGATCGTGTCACTCGTGTCCCGCACCGTGCCGTCGTACTGGGTTTCGAGTTCCGAGAGGGCGTTGATGAGCCGTCGCTGAAGGTAGCCGGACTTCGACGTCCGGACCGCCGTGTCCACCAGCCCTTCACGGCCACCCATCGCGTGGAAGAAGAACTCCTTGGGAGTCAAGCCGCCCGTGTAGGAGTTCTCTACGAAGCCGTGGGCATCGGCCGAAAGGTCATTCGGCTTGAAGTGCGAGAGGGTGCGGTCCTCATATCCGCGATTGATCCGCTCACCTCGAACCGCCTGCTGACCGACTGCGCCAGCCATCTGCGTGAGGTTCAGCATCGACCCACGCGCTCCCGAGCGGGCCATAATGACCGCCGGGTTATCGTCGGCGAAGTGCTCCTCGGCGATGTCACCAGCGGAGTCCCGGGCCTTCCCCAGGGTCTGCATGATTTTCATCTCGAGGGTTTCGTCGACCGTTCGACCTGGGAGACTCTCGAGTTCACCGCGATCGTAGGTCGTGATGAGTTCCTGGACCCTGGCTTCGGCGTTATTGATGGCCTCGTCGATCTGTTCTTGGGCAGCTCCTGGAATCGTCTCGTCGTCGATCCCGATCGAGAAGCCAAAGTGCATGATCGAGCGGACCGCGAGCGCCGAGATCTCGTTGATCAGCTTGCGGGCTCGGGTCTTTCCGAACTGCTTGGCCACCGTGTCGACGACTTCGCCTCCAAAGGCACCGACTGCGTCCTCATCAATCGTCCCCGCTTCGAGCGTACCGTCATCGATAGTGACAGTATCCCCGGCGGAACTCATAAACTCGAGGTTCAGTCCCGCTGGAAGCAGTTCGCTGAAGAGTTGCCGTCCAGTCCAGACCGGTTCGCCGGACTCTTCTTCGATCGCTGGGTCTGGAAGCTGGTCGATACTCGTCTGTCGGAGCAGGTCTGAGGCCTGTGTCTCGTTAAAGGTTGGATTCGTGTGGGTGAGCAGGTAGGTGCCGGTAATGTGGTCCTGAATGGAGCCGACGATGTTCTCGCCGAAGCGCGGGCTCAACATCTGCTCTTGCACGCGCATGAGAACCCGCGCCTCGGCCCGGGCTTCCTCGTTTTGTAGGGCGTGCATGTTCATCTCGTCGCCGTCGAAGTCAGCATTGTACGGCGGACAGACAGTCGTGTTCAGCCGGAACGTCTTGAACGGCATCACGACGACTTCGTGGGCCATGATCGACATCCGATGCAGCGACGGCTGCCGGTTGAAGATCACGATGTCCCCGTCGACGAGGTGGCGCTGGACTTCCCAGCCCGCTTCGACGCGTTCGGCAAGTTCCTCCGAAACCTTCTCGGTCACTCGAACCCGGCGTCCGTCCGGTCGAGTCACGTAGTTTGCGCCAGGATGGGTGTCAGGGCCGTTCGACACGTAACGGCGGGCCCGTTCGAGGTTGTTCTCGTTGACGACCATCGTCTGGGTCATCTCGGTGGCAACCCGGTCTGGAACCCCGACTTCGTTTAGCGACAGCGTCGGGTCTGGGCTGATGACTGTCCGGGAGGAGAAGTTCACCCGCTTCCCGGAAAGTGAGCCACGGAAGCGACCCTCCTTGCCTTTGAGCCGCTGTGAGAGAGTCTTGAGCGGTCGACCCGAGCGGTGACGGGCTGGCGGGGTGCCACTGATCTCGTTGTCCATGAACGTCGTGACGTGGTACTGGAGGAGTTCCCAGAGGTCCTCGATGATCAGTTGTGGGGCGCCCGCTTCGCGATTCTCCATGAACCGCTGATTGATGCGGATAATGTCCACAAGTTTGTGGGTCAGGTCGTCCTCGGAACGCTGCCCGTTGTCGAGGGTGATCGACGGTCGCGTCGTGACCGGCGGCACTGGCAGCACTGTGAGGATCATCCACTCCGGTCGGGAATGTTCGGAATCGATTCCGAGCACCTCCAGGTCCTCGTCCGAAATGTCTTCGAACCAGTCCCGGATATCCGAGGGCATCAGCTTGTTCATGTCCTCGGTGGTGAGATCCGTCGAAAGTGCCCGCTCGATGGCGTCCCGGTCGTCCTTCCGGGGGCGGAACTCCCCGGACATGATCTCGTTGATCCGGTCCAGTGCGATATTGGTCTCGTCCGCCAGGTCCTGTGGTGCGACCGGCTCGGCCTCCTCCTCGTCCGGATCGGGCTGCATCGCCTGGGCGATCCGCTCGGAGTAGTCCTCAGCGAGGACCTGCTGGATCTCGTAGTAGGTGGTCGGTTTCTCGTGTTTGACGTCGTACTGTTTCTCCCCGCAATGCGGGCAGACGTCGGTTTTCCGGGCTTCCCGGATTGCCGATTTCGTCACGTCATCGACGTCCTTGTCCAGACTTCGGGTCCGCTCGAGTTCGTCACGATACGTATTCTGGGACTCCTCGTCGAGGAGCAATCGCGAGCACTCCCGACAGGTTCCGCGAAGCAGCCGACGGATAAGTTTTGAAAAGCCGACGTGGATGACCGGCGCAGCGAGTTCAATGTGGCCAAAGTGGCCGTTGCATGAACCAGAGCGCTGGCCACAGGTCTTACACTCCAGACCGGGGTCGATCACGCCCAGACGGGGGTCCATCAGTCCCATATCGATGGGGAACCCGTCGTCGTCGTAGGTGTCGGCCGTGATGACCTTCGTGGCACTCATATCGCGATACTCCTCGGGGTCCATCAGCCCGAAGCTGATCGTGCCGATCGACTTGGGGCTCTGTCCAGTTGACATTTATACGGCGTCCTCCAGTTCGAGGCGGGGGGCGATTCCAAGTGCTTTCATCTCGTCGAGCAGGAGTTTGAACGCGTAACTCATCTCGATCTCGTGAACGTCGGTTTCCTCCCCGCAGTTCGGGCAGTGCACCCGACGTTCGTTGACGTTCTCCACGGCGGTCATGCCACAGTTGCCACAGACGTGGATGTACTCCTTGTCCGAGGAGTCAACCAGACGCTCTTTGAGCACCATCGCGGCCCCGTGGCCGATGACCGTGTCTCGCTCCATCTCGCCCAGTCGAAGGCCACCCTCGCGGGCTCGACCTTCAGTCGGTTGCCGGGTGAGCACCTGCACCGGTCCTTTCGACCGGGCGTGGATCTTGTTCGACACCATGTGGTAGAGTTTGTGATAGTAGATGGTGCCGACGAAGATCTCGGCCTCGATCTTCTCTCCGGTGATGCCCGAGTACATGACCTCCTTGCCTGAGGACTTGAAGCCGTGGTCCTCAAGCGAGTCGCGGAGTTCGGATTCGTCTTCGCCCGTGAACGGCGTGCCGTCGACCCGTCGCCCTTCGAGAGAGCCGGCTTTGCCGCCGAGCATCTCGAGGACGTGGCCGACCGTCATCCGTGACGGGAGGGCGTGTGGGTTCAGAACCAGGTCTGGAACGACGCCCTGTTCGGTGAAGGGCATATCCTCCTGGGGTGCAAGGTGACCCACGACCCCCTTCTGGCCGTGCCGTGACGCGAACTTGTCCCCGAGTTCGGGGATCCGCTCGTCCCGCACGGAGACTTTGGCGAGTTTCGAGCCGTCCTCGCCTTCCATGAGCGTGACCGTGTCGACGACGCCGTCCTCGCCAGACCGCATCGTGACTGAGGTTTCACGTCGTTTCTGCGGTGAGAGCCCACCCATATCGTCCGGTTCTTCGAGGAACCGGGGCGGTGAGGTCTTCCCGAGCAACACGGAGTTCTCGTCGACGACCGTTTCCGGGTTGACGAGGCCGTCCTCGTCGAGGTGCGTGTAAGCGTCTTCGCCACGAGAGCCCCGAACGTCCGTGTCGGGTATCTCGAAGCGGTCTTCCTGGCCACCTGGGTAGCGGCGTTCCTCGCCCTCGTAGGTGCGGAAGAAGTGCGAGCGAGCGAGTCCGCGTTCGACCGACCCTTTGTTCATGACCAGGGCGTCCTCAATGTTGAAGCCCTCGTAGGACATGACTGAGACGACGAAGTTCTGCCCGGCCGGGCGCTCGTCGTAGCCGATCTGGTCGGTGGTCTGGGTCTTGACCATCCCCTTCTGGGGGTAATGCAAGAGGTGTGCGCGGGTGTCCGGCCGAATACGGTAGTTCGCTGCGGGCAGCCCAAGTGACTGCTTCATCATCCCTGCGCCCATCGTAATGCGCGGCGAGGCGTTGTGTTCGGGATAGGGAATCATCCCTGCCCCGATGCCGAAGATGAGTTGTGGATCGAGTTCGAGGTGTGTGTGGTCCTCGGTGAGGTCGTCCTCTGACACCGCGACGAGGATGTCCTCCTCCTCTTCGGCGTCGATGTACTCGATCTTGCCGGCCCGAACCAGGTCCTCGAATTCGAGGTCCCCGTTCTCGACGGCCGCGACGTCTTCCTCGGTAACCAATGAATCGCCGTCCTCGACGACCAGCAGCGGGCGGCGGGCCCGGCCGGCGTCGGCGTTGACGATCACTTCCTCGGTACGCTCGTTGACGGCGACGTTGACCATCTCGCTTACGTCCCCGCGTCGGCGTGCCTCTCGGATCTGTGCTGCGAGCCCGTCGGGGTCCGGATGGGTCCCAACGAGGCTCCCGTTGACATAGACTTTCGCGTCTCGTCCCTGACTCATTTTAATCGTCTGCCGGTTTATGATCGGTGGTGATTTCCGGAATCCCCTCGACGCCCATGGACGCGAGTTCGCCCTTGAGTTCGCGTTCGTCGTCCACGTGCTGGGAGAGTTCCATTGCCTGCGCGAAGTTCTTCACGAGTCCACAGTTCGGGCCTTCCGGGGTCTCAGAGGGGCAAATGCGG
Source organism: Halodesulfurarchaeum sp. (assembly GCF_036626455.1). Classification (NCBI taxonomy): domain Archaea; kingdom Methanobacteriati; phylum Methanobacteriota; class Halobacteria; order Halobacteriales; family Halobacteriaceae; genus Halodesulfurarchaeum; species Halodesulfurarchaeum sp. The sequence goes on from NZ_JAZKRK010000044.1 coordinate 11,777, forward strand.
CCCCACTGGGTCGCGTGGAGGTCCCGGGCTTTGAAGTGTGGCTGACTGCGAGAGAGCGGACTCCTAAGCCGACGAAGGTGAGAGAGTACGCCCATGTAGTCGGTGCGGTCGACGAGCTGTGAGACGCCGGAGCGACCCCCGACCCAGTTCCCCGTCGCGATCGGGTGCTCCAGGCGCTCTGTCAGCACGTCCGAGCGAACCACGGTCGTGACCGTGAGCTGCCGGTTCCGCATGTTGGCCCGCTCGAGTTGGTATTTCACGTCGCGAGCGAGCTTGTTGAGCGCCGTCCGGAAGAGATCAGTCATCAGATCGCCGGAGACTTTCAGGCGCTTGTTGGCGTAGTGGTCCTTGTCGTCGGACTGGCGGCGGTACAGCGCGAGTTCGAAGGCCGCTTCGGCCATCCGACAGAGATAGTAGGCTTTGTTGATGCGAACGTCCTCCTCCTCGACGTCGTCCTCGTGGAGGTGCGGCAGGAGGTAACGGTCGATGACGTAGTTCGCCCGTTTGAGTTGGTAGTTCTTGCCCTGGCCCGAGGCGACTCGTGTGCCGAGTTCCTCGATAGCGTCTTCCTGGGTCTGGACCTCGGCTTCCTCCAGGTTTTCGAGCATGAACTTCACGATCTCGGGGTCGTCGCTCACGCGGTGGACGATCTCCTCGTCGGATTCGAG
>NZ_JAZKRK010000045.1:0-12236 GCF_036626455.1 Halodesulfurarchaeum sp.
AACAGTTCGTACGCCGGGTCGTCTTCGCCCAACTCCTCTCGGGCGTCTTGCATGCCGACGAGGCCGTCACTTTTGATGGTTTTCCGACAATATGACTGCTCCATCGGTGCCGATTCGTCTGGCTGGAGGAGTTTGTGATCGCCAACAGCGTGGACTATCTCCTGTACGTCCTCTTCCACTTTCGTCAAGAACCCGTAGGGCAGGTCCAGGTACTCGCATCCGATTGCGAGGATGCGCTCGGCTTTTTCTTCGAACGTGAGAACGTCCTCAGCGCCAATCTGGTAGAGTTTTGCCAGAATCTCCTGTTTTTGTTCTGCAGCCCGGGCCCTCCGCTCACGCTCTGTGACGTCCCGGACCACGCCGACGATATCTTCAGTGCCGTCATCCCGGATTTGTTTCGAGACGCGAACGTCTACCATCTGCTTGGTTTCCTGGCCAATTCCGAATGTTAGAATCTCGTCTTGAATTTCTCCCTCGGCAAGATTGTTGATCACCGTACCGAATCGATCAAACTCCTCGGAGTGAACCAGTTCTGACTCGACCAGCGTCTCGAACGTCTCGCCAACCAGGTCGTTCCGTTCAAATCCCGTCAAGGAGCAAAGCGATTCGTTGACGTAGGTGATGGTACCGTCCAGAGTGACGACAAAAACACCGTCTCGAACGGCTTCGATGATGGATCTATAGCGATTGGTGTTCTCTTTGTTATCCCCCAAAGCACCGTTATCGGGGGCCGTATCCATGTTCTCACATCACACTAATACAGGTTAGGTGTTTTGTTCCACTAGCCGCAACGGCGTGTAGAGGGATCATCGAACGGTGCTGGCAACACACCATTACCTGAAGGCTGTCAAAACGGAGGGACTGAATCCAAGGGGTAAATAATTCCAGCAATCCCGGGCGGCAGACGGAGTCAGTTGGTAGTAGAGTCCGTTTCCATAGTTTCGATTCGGTTTTGGCAATCGTCACACCGGTTTCGGAGGTTCGCGCGGTTGCGTTCCGGGTTGATGCTGCCCAACTCTTGGGTGTCTTCGTAGTTCATTGGCGAGTCGTGGGTCATTCCTCTGCGTTCGAGTTCGTCCGCCAGGTCATCGTGTCGGGCCTGGAGCTTCGATGTATCGAGTTGCTGTCGCTCGGCATGCCCACGGACGATCGCCTCACCATGTGGATGGTTCCGAAGCGTCCCGACCGCCTGGTGCATTTCGGTGTGTTCGCCAAGCAGATGCTGGTCACAGAGCAGCTGTGGATCGATTCCCCACATCCGCGTCATCCGTACATCGCCTCTCTACCGTTGCATACGAATCTCATGAGTTAACCTCCCCGGTTTGCGACATACGCGCGATGTATTTAGCACAGTCACTGGGATGTACCTGTTCTATGATCAAAGTGCGGTGCAAGACTTAGAGCATGTCGTCAGCAGGAGGTAATCGGCAAGTTTGAGGGCTCGGTGTCAATTCACAATTGGTAGCTCAATCACAAACACACTTCCCTCAGGATCGTTATCTTCAATCCAGATTTGGCCTCCGTACCGATCAACAAGCGTCTGGACGAGGTATAGACCGATCCCGGTACCGACGCTATCAATTCCGGTCTCGCCTTGCTCGAATATGCGCTCTTTCTGCTCATCTGGAATGCCAGGACCGTTGTCGGCGATCCGGATTCGTACGACTTCGTCAGCCGTCGTCGCTGAGACGGTGACTTCAGGAACCTCCTTGTCGTTGTGATTGATGGCATTGCTGAGGAGATTTCGGAAGACCGATTCGAGCAGATCGTCGGCAAGCACCTCGACTTGGGGGATCGTGCCGTTGACTGTTATGAGCGCCCGTTCGTTGGACGGACGAACATCCTGGATTTCGTGTTCAAGGACGCCCTTGAGGTCCACGGGTGAGCGCTCCGTTTGCTGCTGCAGCAAAATTTCGGTCACATCACGTGCCGTTTCCGTGATATCGACGGCGTCGCGGGCGGCCTCTAGAACCTGTCGAACGTACTCCTTGTCACCGGTTTCGACATGCTTCTCTAGCATCTCGGCGTAGGAAAGTACGAGTTGGAGGTCATTGCGGATGTCATGTCGGACCACCTGGTTGAGCAACTCCAGATCATCCCGCTGGCGTTCGAGGGCCCGCTCGTACTCCGTACGTTCGGTAATGTTCCGTGCGTACCCGAGGATTCCGTCGGGGTCGGAGCCGACGGACTCGTAGGGAATGAGGATCGTCTGCAATGTGAGCACATCGCCGTCGGCGGTTCGGGCTTGCCGCTCCGGGATCATGAGCGATTCCCCGGACTCGATAACTTCGCGATCCTCTTCCCGGTAGCGTTCGAATCTCTCTTCACTCATTCCCATTTCCCGTTCGGTCTTGCCGATCATCTCCTCCGGGGCTAACCCGAAGATCTTCCCGACGGCCGCGTTCGCGAGGAGGTACTCCCCGTCGTGGTTCTTGAGGAAAATTGGATCCGGGACGAGATCTATGATCTGCCGGAGGCGCTTCTGGGACTGTTTGCGGGCCCGCTCGGCTCGCTTTTGCTCGTCGATGTCCTGGTGGATCCCGACCGACCGGACGGGGTTGCCCGCTTCGTCCCACTCCATCACCTTCCCCACATTCCGGATCCACTTCCACTCGTCGTCGGCGGTCTGGAGGCGGTAATCGACGGTGTAGAGGTCTTTCTCTCCTGCGAGGTATTCATTGAGGGCCTTGTCGTGAGGTTCCCGATCCTCTGGGTGGAGCAACTTCTCCCATCCTCCGATCTCGTTTATGATCTCCCCAGAACTGTAGCCAAGCATTTCAGCCCACTGATCGCTCCGGACCACCTTGTCCGACTGCATGTCCCAATCCCAGATGCCAAGGTTTGCCCCCTCTATGGCAAGTTCGAGACGCTCTTTCGTGCGGCGCAACTCCCTTTGCTGGGCCTTCCGTTCGGTAATGTCCCTCGAAGAGAATACTACCTCGTCAGGATCTTGATCCCCGAGAGGGGAGACCTTGGCCTCGAACCATACTTCCTCACCGTCGATATGGAGTCGGTACTCCGTGGACGTAACCTCGCGGTTTTGAAGTGCTTTATCGATTGCTGACTGGATTTGCTCCGCGGCTGTGGGATCCAACATCTCGTCTATCGTGGAGCCTTCCAATTCTTCGGGAGCAGCAATTAAGAGGTCCTCCTGTCCCGTCATCACTTCCTTTGCCGTTCCCGCTGCGTCGTATTGTATAACGATATCTGGAATCGTGTCCGTAATCGCTCGGAGCCGATCTTGCTGCTGCCCCAGTTCATGCTCGGTCCGTTTCCAATCGGTCACGTTCCAGAACTGGCAGTGTGTTCGAACGACCTGCCCGTTTTCGTCATACTCTATCTTCCCATCCACAGAGACTACTATCGTGTCACCGTCGCTCCGTTTCATCTCGAACTCGGCAGCAGAGATCTCGCCACTGGCTTTGAATTCTTCGAATTGGCTCTCGAACGTGGATTTGGAATCCGCCGTGAGCAAATCCCCAAACCACCTCCCGATTACTTCGTCCCGTTCGAACCCCAGTGTTTCGAGCCAGGCGTCATTGACCGAGAGAATCTCTCCATCGGCAGTGAGTGACTGGTACGGGTGGGGTGCCCAAGATTCAAGAACCTCTTTGGAGGCAGGTGGTGGCTTCTGTCCACCATCGTCAGAATCGGGCATATGAGGATGTTGTGGTTCAATACTCTTACCAATTCGGTCAAATTTTATACGCTGAGCAGGCGCAATACCACGGCGTTCACGCCGTGGATACGCGCCGTCACTCAGTGTTACGTTCCACCGACAATAGCATAGTCCGAGTTTCCAATCCATGCATTCAAGTGACAAGAATCACTATACAACAGTAAGTTCAGGTCGGAACGGAGCGGATTCCGAACGACCTTCGGAGGCGGCCTGCCCGCCCCTGTTAACGAGGCAGTATTCGAAACACCGACGCGGTAAACGCGAATCCTCGAAGGGTTCGCCTGTGCCCCTCGGTCGAGCAAACCCGAAGATAACTCCAAGTCCGTCGACGCACCAGCAACTCCCTGCTGGCAAAAACAACAGATGGGAGTCAACGATGCTGAGGATGGGAGTAACGGCGGTTTGGCACCGTCCTCAGAAATCTTTGATTTCTGATGTGCGAACGAGAGCTTTGCTCTCGTGAACGCCAACTCCCCCACTCCGATGCTGTGGGACTACCCGCGCCCGAAAGGTGTGGTAGTCCGGTGACTGGACTACAAACCTGAAACTCCCACCGCTGAGCAAACCGGAGGTTTGCGACGGACGCAAATCTTCGATTTGCTTGACTCGGGATTCCTCCGACTTCACGCGGAGGAGGATGTCAATCTGGCATGCAGCAGATATGCGCACTCTATTCAGCACGAAGACAGATTCCTCTCTCGTTGCTGTAATGAGACACTCTAAGCGAGCACCTCGGAATCGCCCAGTCGAATTTGTGTCGATTCGCCCACGAGTTCCAGGATATCCTCCCCCTCCGCAATCGCCGTCTCCAGTTTGACTCGATAGTTGCCACCATCGGTTACATACAACTCACTCGGGGCAAAGAACGACCAGTCCCGCTCGTCGAACCGGATGCCGATCCTAGGCTCCGCTCCGAAATTCTCCGCAAAGAACTCCAATGCGGTCACCTCCTCGCCATCTATGTAAATCGGATCACCGCTCGAAGACTTGGCCTCGATGGCATAGAACGACTCCCCATTACCCGCCAAAACGTCTGGCAGATCGCGGTCGGTCGCGCTTCCCGATGCGGGGGCACGCATGACCGCAAATCCGGCTTCATCGAGTCGATTGACGAGTTCGCGTTCGCGGCGTTCGCCTTTGCGGTTTGCCATTACCGAGGAATTGGTTTTACTGTGTGTTAATAGACATCCTGGCGGAGCGAAAGTGAAACTCCACATCGGAGATGGTGCCGGTGTCTGGCCTTTGAAATACGCAACCGAGTTTCAATTAGAGTAATTCCTTTGGAGGGAAACGGACAAAACGAATCCGAAGAGTTCCGAGGACTTCTCATCGGAACAAACCGGCCATTTGGGGTTTTGATGGGAGATGATAATGATTGAATGGATCTATTCAGAGGCGAATATCGATACGATGGCCGCTTCATCCGCGGCCGGAAACTGCATTAAGAAGGTGGGGTAATGCCTGAGAACTCGGTGACTAGCCCATCACTCGGTGTCCCATTGAACGCGCTCCACCCTGTAGCTTCCACACTCCGGGCATTGGTAGTGCTGGACGTCGAAACACGCTCCGCATTCTTGGCACTCGTAGGTACCTGGAGAAGAACGTGTCAGCGAAACCAGCTTGGTGACTACCCCCATCCAGACTCTAATTGGGCTTCGGCTTGCAAAGAACCCGGAGACCTTTCATAGAAACGCCCTCCTCTGTTTACCACGTCTGCCGTATGTCCGCTCGACAGCTGACGACGGTCATTTCGTCTCCAGGATCAAAGAGTTCTGTCCGATTGCCCTCCGAGATTTTGAACTCAGCCTCAATGAAACACTGATCGAACTGGGTACGGGTATTATGGAGGTTGCAAGGCTAAAACCCCGCCCTTCAGGGCCGGGCGGATGTCAACAACGGCACGGCGTGGGCAATCTGGCACGCACCCTTTGTTCTGTTTCCCGGGTACTACGCCAACACGACGTTTGAACCGGAATTGTCGTGGTGGATGCCGATGCTCGTACTCAATGCGATCATTCTCGTCTGGGTTTACAATAATATCCGTCGGAGCATTCTGGCAGTACTCTTGTTCCACGCGTTCGGGAACCTGACGGGCGAACTGATGGGGTTCGTCCCTGAAATGTACCCGTTCATCCTCTCGGGTTACGCTGTCGTCGCAGTGATTCTCGTGGTTGGTTGGAGCCCCGGATCGCTACGGGGATGGGACGTCCAGTCGCCGCCGGCATAGATAGCGAGCAACCGGTCATGAGGTCCAATTTCAAGACGTACTCATAGGTGTCTCTCTGTGGTTGGGCGATCCGAGGAAAGGATTGGAATAGCAACCGTCTTCCTGTGGCGAATCGATCAGATGAATCGCCAACGTGCTGAATTTGCGCCGTATATCTCGCAGACCTCCGGAAATATCCCCCACTAACTGTCAGATATGATGTGACCGACTTGGAGGTTCTATTCATCAACTTCTTCGAATGGTACTAAAAGCCGAAAGAGGGGACAATCTACTAGAAATTAAGATGGATTGACTTAGACCTGTGAACACCTCTGCACGACTGCCAATTAACGCTTTTTTCGATGGCCCGCGAAGAGTCAGTATGCTTCGAACGCTATTGTCAGTCATCGGTCTGGTAATGGTGTCGATTCCACGCAGGATCGTCGAAACTGCAGAGACTTTAGCGTTTGAGAACCCAGAGGACGCCATACTTCGTGGATCGACCATCCCGATGGCCCGCGTTGAAGGGATCGGGTACCTGCTCCTGGTCCGCCGGGGTGCTTTCCTCTCGGAATTCGTAGGCAAGATATTTTACCTATTTGGATCAGCCGCGGTGGTCGCACCGCGTCGGTACCTGAATTTTGGATTGTCGCTCGCCTACGAGAATCCAGACGACATCACCGTAAAATCGTTGGTGATACCGGCGACGCGGGTACTTGGAATTACTGCGTTAGGGCTGACGGTCGTGTCGCTCCGCGGTGAGGGGTGACGATTGATGCTGCGGAAGGGCCACGACTGTGCATGAAGGCCCGATATCACCGCGTGACCGATTAATAGAACTCCACCGACCAGGAACAGTGTCGGACTCCACTGTTCACTCCCGTCACACTGTGAAGGTTTGGCACCGATTACATGCAAATCACAGAGACCAGAAATAACTTACTGAGGGCGGGATTCGGGATTCTTTTTTGCGAGGTATGCGCGATCTATTCAGCACGCAGTTATTTTCATTCGAGAGTCTGACTGAGGGAGGACCATACCCATCAGATTCCCTTTTCCTTTCCTCACCTCCAGATGGCTCCCGTTACCACGGCAGCCAACTTACTCACCAGCCGACAAGACCGACTTTGAGAGGTCTCTGTGGTACTCAGGCGTCCACATTGCGGACCACAAGTACCGGACGACCGGCGCGTTCGATGATCTGGGTGGGAACGTCGCCGAGGATCTGTTGGACCAGCGTCGGTTCGGTCTCGCCGAGGATGAGAACGTCATGGTTCTTCGCGGCGTCCACGATGTCCGCAACTGGGGAATCACTCTCGACAGCGGTCGTATCGATACGCTTGGGGTCGACCCCGCTGGCCTCAAGTTTGTCCGCAACCCCCCGCAGCAGGGCCTCACCGACTGTTGGGTCCTCTTCGCCGGTTGGGCTCGCGTGGTACAGTGTGACTGTCGCGCCGCTCTCTTTCAGGAGCCCCCCAACCACCGAGACGATTCGTGTAACGTTTACATCGCCCCGGATGGGGACGAGAACACGCCGAATTTCGCGGCCGTCTTGGGGAACGAGGATGACATCGCACTCGTATTCGTCGGCGACGCGGTCCACTGTTTCTGAACGGTCACGGGTGAATACGACGACTGTTTCGATATCTGTTCCCTCTGGAAACTCCGTGGCGATGGCTTCGATTCGCTCGATTGCGTCGGCCTCGTGTTCGTCGCGCATCAGTTCGAGGGCGGTCTGGTCCGGGACTGGATGCCACCCGACGAGCACGACTTTCGCGGGATAGAGGAGTTCTAATAGGTCGGGATCCGGTCTTTCCTCCGAGGAAACGTCGACTGGGACCAGGACTCTCGGTTCTGACTTGCTCATGTTACCGTTCCTTGCGAACCGTAAGTACCGGCCGTCCTGTTTTTTTCTGTATCCGGTCTGGCAGATCGCCGAGGACACGCTCGCGTATACCCGGTTCGGCCTCACCCATCACGATGAAGTCGTGCTCCCTAGACAGTTCGAGAATCTCGCTTTGCTGGGTCTCGGCTGTCGGCTCCTTCCAGGTGATGCGCTGGCGATCGAGACCCCGCTCGGTCAACCAGTCGGTCGCCCCACGGAGGTATAGCTCCGACTTGGCACTGCCCTTCTCGACACTCTCGGCGTGGTATAGTGTCACTTCGGGATCGCCAGCTTCCATCGCGAGCTTGACAACCTCGAGAACCCGAAACATGTTCTCTTCGTCTTTCAATGAGACGAGGACGCGGTCGATCGTATCGATGGCCCCCGACACAAGCACCCCGTCGCAGTCGTACTCATTGGCGACTCGGTCCACTGACTGGACGAGGTCACGCGTGAACACCAACACTGATTCGATATCGGCGCCAGCTTCGGCGAACCGTTGAATGCTCGACCGCAGCGCCTCTTTCGCCTCTTCCTCGTACTCGTCACGGAGTTGATCGGGTGCTGCCTGATCGGGCACCGGATAGTACCCCAGCGCCACAATGCGTAACGGATGGAGCAGCCCGACCAGTTCCAGTGCCGGTTCCTCGGGGTCCGATGCGTCGATTGGGACAAGTAGGGTTGGGTCCGAAATCATGGTGTGGCTCCGTTGAAATCGTTTGCTGCATCTCCCGGTGAGTGCGTGCCGATCGCTGACCAGCGCGGACTGCTGTCGCTTGTCCAGAAATTAGCCATCGGTACCACCACCCTCCAGCGTCGACGCCCGCCCATCACCAGTCACGTTGAAGTTCACCTCGACTTCCACCTCGACCGCTGGTGGCGAGCGGTAGGTCGCAAGGGCGCTGGTATCGTCGACCCGCGGGCGGACGTAGATAGCGTACCAGACGACAGCACCGACAATAAGGCCGCCGGCCAGCAGTATTTGTTGTAACGCCATAAACCCGATGAGGGCGAACGACAACACCGACCCGAGGGCAGGGACGACAGGATATCCCGGGACCTGAAAGGACGGCTCATAGCCCATCGCCTCGGTTTCTCGGAACACGATAAGTGAGACGTTGAGCAAGCCGTAGACGAGCAGGTGCAACACACTACCCGCTTTCGCCAGCGCGTTGACCTGGCCGGCAACAATGAACACAAGGATGAGCGCACCCGTCAACACGATTGACCGGTACGGCGTGTTGAAGTCATCGTGAATCTTCGACAGACGGGAGTCCATTAGACCGTCCCGACCCATAGCGTAGTTGATTCGTGAGGCCGAAAGCACGGATGCGTTGGCCGAGGAGGCTGTCGCAAGTAGTCCGCCAAAGGTTAACATCCCGACACCGACCACACCCACGCCGAAGGCACCGAAAATCGTCTCAGCGCCTGTTGCGATCGCGGTGCCCGAGCCGGCGACGCGCTCCAACGGAACGACGCCGAGCAGGATGAGCATCGAGACAGCATAGATAATCGTCACAAGCAAAACACCCCCAACCATTGCTCGGGGGAGATTCCGTCCCGGTTCTTTAATCTCGCCCGCGACGGTCGCTATTTGGGCAAATCCTAGATAGGAGACAAATACGAGTGCAGTCGTCGGCAAGATGGCTCCCTGGCCCTTTGGAAAGAAAGGCCTGAGTGTCGCAAGGTCTGTTTGTGTCGCCCCAAGCGCAATGAACGCTCCCAAAATACCAAGCAGGACAATGACGATGACGTTCTGTAGGTCGCCAGTTCCGTCGGTACTGAGATAGTTTACTGCGATAAACACACTCGCTGCGACGAGGCCACCGACCTGGGCCCCACTCAACGGTAGCGCCGAGACGTATCCGAGGTGTAACGGCAGGCTTGCCATCAGCGGGGCGACGTAGTTACCGAACCCGACGGCGTAAAACGCCGTCGCGAACGCTAATCCCAGCCAGTTGCCGAGGCCGGCTATCGAGCCAAAAAGTGGTCCGAGCCCTTTGTTGATGAAATGGTACGGCCCACCCGATGCCGGCATCGCGGTCGCGAGCTCGCTTGCCGATAACGCTGTGAGCATGGCGATGGCGCCAGCAACCGAGAAGGCAATCGCCGAGGCGGGACCCGCGAGGGCCGCAGCGGCACCCGGAAGAACGAAGATGCCAGCCCCGACCATCGTCCCGACGCCGATCATTAGCGCCTCCTTCAATCCGAGGGTGCGTTCGAGTTGTATTTCCGTCTCACCCTCCATCCCGTTTAGGCAAGGAGAGAGGTAATTTAATTCTAGTGGTTATTCGTGGTTTTCGATGGGCCAGTTCCGTTGCCTTCCAGGGTAACCAAGAGGCTATGGGGAACGGTCATCCCTCAGTGAAACCAAATCTCACCACGGTACCAGTGGAAGCACACGGGTGGCGATCGCCGACTACAATCAAAACCTGTACAGGTTCGATAACATCCGAACCACCTCGAGAACCATGAACTGGACCATCAGAAAGGACGGAGAATAGGATTTGGCGCGAAGCAAGTCCAGCGACCTCGCCGCCAGTGTCTTCGACGCGACCACGTTCGATGAGGACCGACTCGGAACCCTTTGAAAAAATGCGACCGGCCGGTTCGATGTCTCTAGGCGGCTGGTCGATTCAACCAAAAGCGGGGCGGATGAATGACTTTCCGAAGCCGCGTGACCCCGGGCGCCGAACTAAATTTGCGCGCTGTATTCTTCACGCTCCGTGAGACCTAATCAGAGGTTGTCAGAAACCGACTGCTGCATTAAGAGGCTGTATTCAGCACACCTGCAGAAAACCGCCGTCAACCGAAAATTGGCCATGGCCGCCTGATCAAAAGTGCCACGGCCGAGGGTGAATCATACCACACCTGGCCGAATCCTTTTTTCCCCTTCGATCCTGCACCAACTATGGAGTACACCACCCTCGGCTCCACGGGCATGGAAGTCAGCCGAATCGCCCTCGGCTGTATGAGTTTCGGGAGCAGTGAGTGGCGGGAGTGGGTACTGGACGAGGAGGAAAGCCGGGAAATCATTGAGCGGGCGATCGACCTGGGAATTACCTTCTTCGACACAGCAAACATGTACTCACTGGGCGAGTCCGAGCGCGTCCTCGGAAAGGTCCTCGCGGAATACGATCGCGATGCGCAGGTCGTCGCCACGAAGGGTTTCTTCCAGATGGACGACGACAATTCCAACTCCGGCGGCCTCTCCCGGAAGGCCATCGAGCAGGAACTCGCGAACTCCTTGGATCGACTGGGCATGGAAACCGTCGACCTCTACCAGATCCATCGCTGGGATTACGACACACCGATCGACGAAACGCTGTCAGCGCTCGACGACGCTGTCCGTCGGGGACAGGCGCGGTACGTTGGCGCTTCCTCGATGTGGGCCCATCAGTTTGCCGAGGCGCTCGCGACCAGCGATTGCCTGGGTCTCGAACGCTTCCAGACGATGCAGAACCACTACAACTTGCTGTATCGCGAGGAGGAGCGGGAGATGCTGCCACTCTGTGATCGCGAGGGTATCGGCGTCATCCCCTGGAGCCCGCTGGCACGTGGATACCTCACTCGCCCACACGAGGAGTTCGACGCCACGACGCGGGGCGAGACTGACGATTACGCCCATGAGCACCCCTACTTCGAAAGTGGCGGGCGAGAGATCAACGAGCGGGTCGGGGAACTGGCCGACGAGTACGGCGTTACAATGGCCCAGATCGCGCTCGCGTGGCTGCTCGAACAGGACTCCGTGGACGCGCCGATCGTCGGTACCACCAGCGTCGAACACCTCGAAGAGGCCGTCGAAGCCCTCGATATCGACCTCTCGAAATCGGATCAGGAGTATCTCGAACAGCCATACGAGCCTGTACCAGTCTCGGGCCACGAGTGAACGCGGTCGAAATATTCTCGAAACCCGGGGAAACGCGGTGTCATTGCCTCTCGTATTCAGTACGATCCGGGACAATCTGATCAGAATCTGTCAGTAACCGGTTGCTGCATACAGCGGATCTATTCAGCAACGAACTCAACACCAGTTATCTCGAATCGAGCGCCACCGTCAGCCCCCTCGGTCACCCGAATCTCCCAGTCGTGGGCTTCCACGATCTCTTTGACAATACTCAGACCGAACCCGGTCCCCTCTTCTCGTGAAGAATACCCAGCCTCGATCACCTCATCGCGCTCTGCCTCAGGAATCCCTGGCCCATCGTCTTCCAGGTAGAATCCGTCATCGAGTGTACTCACTGTCACCGTCACTTTGTCGCCACCGTGCTCCACCGCATTGCTGAACAGGTTTTCAACCAACTGCTGGAGTCGAGTTTTATCCGCTCTGACGACGGCGTCAGTGTCGATGAGCAACTCTCCCGATTTCGTCTCCACATTGTGCCAGCAACTTTGACCCAGTTCGGCGAGGTCGACCGGTTCCCTTTCGCCGACGGCTTCCCCGGCACGAGCCAGCCTGAGGACAT
>NZ_JAZKRK010000046.1:0-12184 GCF_036626455.1 Halodesulfurarchaeum sp.
TGACAGGCCATCGGTGGGTCGCTCCTGCCCAAGGCGAGAACGATGTTATCGCAGTCCGGACACTCAAAAATATCGTACCGGCTGGTCTCAGGGTCATACGCGACGGTGCTTTCGCTCTCACTTGTCGGTTCGGCTTCGTTATTTGCCATCAGATGTGTTCCCTCGTATACTATGATATCATAAACTGTTTCTAATTAAGGGCTGGGTCCTGATTTTTCAATCAGTCCCTCCTCGATCGTTTACTTCTGGGAACGAACCTGTTCGGGCTGTTCATTAGTGAGTGGAACGAATTCCTACAGATTAGGATCGGACATTTCTGACTGTTGCCCGGAAACTCTGTCATCGATCCAAAGAATCCATATACTCGGGTGTTTCGGATTGAGGGCCCCTAGCAAACGTTGTGTGTCGCTCATCGAACGTGTCGTTCGGGCGGGAACGTATCGGCCGGTTTCCAAGCTACTCTCGCAGTTCGAATAGCGTATCACGGACAGAATCAATTGCGATCACGTATTCTCAAAGGTTTTTACGAACTGAATTGATACGTAGAACGTATGAAGCGACGGTTCCGTCAGTTGTGGGTGCTTGGAGGATCCATGGTTTTGGGTTCCATATTCGTTTCCATGGCAGCTACCGGAACGGTCACGGGAAATGGCAGTTTTGTCCCGATGGCAGCAGACTTTCCCGTTTCTGCGTTTGTCTCACATTGGTGGATTTTTCCAGCTTCGATCGTGTTTTCGGCGGTCGCACTTTCTTCTGGCGTCTCTGGAGCCCTCTTTTTCAGTCCGTTTTTCATTCTCGTTGTCGGCCTGCAACCGGCCCAAGCAATCGGGGCCGGCTTGCTGACTGAAGTCTTCGGAATGGGAAACGGCCTCCTGAATTACGTCCGGCAGGGAATTGTCGACTATGCGACCGCGAAATGGCTGTTACTCGGTGCGGTTCCCGCTGTAGTTCTCGGTTCGGTTAGTGCACATTACGTTCCAACGACGGTTTTGAAAGCGATTTTTGGGGCCGGATTGATTCTCCTCGGCGGGTTTCTCGTGTACTATGATCCGCCCGAGAAGTGCGAACCCGGCGAAAGGGAAGGCCCCATACTTGAATCGAAAAACAAGGGACGAGGGGAGACAGTTATCAAAACTCGGAACGGAACGGTCTATCGGTACGACACGTGTTGGCGAGCACCTGGTCTTAGTATGTCGACTATTGGTGGATTTATTACAGGGTTAATTAGTGCTGGACTTCCCGAACTAACGACAACCCAATTGATTGTCCGCTGCCGGGTTCCCCCTAGAGTAGCGGTCGCCACGAGCGTGTTCGTCCTGGGAATTTCGGCCATTGCAGGAGCAATAGTTCATGCTTTGGCCGCGACCCCTGTCTGGTACGTGGTCGCCTGGTCAATACCAGGTGTTCTGATCGGTGGAACTCTTGGAACTCGGCTGGGGAAGTATGTCCCAAGTGAACTCATGGAACCAATTCTTGGCGTGGTATTTGGTTTGGTTGGCGGGATCGTGCTCTGGACAGAATTTCTGTTGTGATTTCAGAACTATACTGTCGATAATCCCGACCCAACCATCAAAAATCCGTTAGTGTCTCCATCAGTTCCGCATGAATCTCTGGCAGTCGGTTTTCAACTGGGTCACTGAGGGCCGAATCCATATCGACTGGGCCCGGTTGAATACCAAAAATTCGAATCTCAGTCGGTGCATTTTCCAACTGTGTTGCTAACTCCACCAGTTCCAGGAGGTCCAATTCGTGGGAGCCTGTTGTCTCCGAACGAGAGCTGACCTCACCAGACGAGCAGACGACTACTGCTCCGGGTTCTCCACCAAATCGCATCGCATCGACAAGAAGCACCCGATCGAAATCACGGAGTGCATGAACGACCCGAAACGTCCGTGATCCAAACTCCACGAGTGTCGCGTCTACAGCCGCCTCCTGGGCGCGTATTCTGTCGAATAACACTGGAACGATCCCATCATCTCCTCGGAGCGGATTACCGAATCCAAACACTCCCAACTGGTTATCAGTCTGTGAGGGGTCATCTGACTGATGAGATGGTTCCATTGTCACGTTTCAGTGATGGGCTTCATCAACAAATTCAACGTCCAAATAATGTGTTGAACAAGATATACACGGGTCGTATGCTCGAACCAACATTTCGAGTGTGTGTTCAATCTCTTGTTTGGACAGGTCAAGGATTTCGGGAACCATCGTTTCCATGTCCTGTTGAATATTCCCATGGTTCTGATTTGTTGGGATCACCGAATTTGCCTCTTGACACAGTCCATCCTCGAACCGGTAATCGTGGATCAGAAGGCCACGTGGAGCCTCGAGTAGTCCAATGCCACGACCGTCGTCTGGTTCGATATCCGGTCGATTATAGTCGGTCTGTGGTTCGATCCCTCTCTCGAGCAAATCGTCGATTATCCCGATCGACCGCTCGAACAGATGTGCAACTTCAATCAACTGTGCCACAGTGTTGTTGAACGGATTGTAATCGACCGGCTCCAGGCCGAATTGGTCTGCAAGTGTCTTGGCTCGGCCTGAAAGCTGTTCGTAGTTATTGTTGAATCGGGCGAGTGCACCGACGAAATACGAGTCCCGAACGTGTTTGGCGAACTTTGCCGTCGACTGGTCGGTTACGTATTCGTTCACGACAGATTCGTACTCGGTGTTGGTCAGTTTTCCCACATCTGAAGAGTAGAGTGTCCCCTCATAGAGTGCATATTCGTCAGGATGTGTCAGCGAGATGTACTCAGTCTCTCGTTCGAAATCTGGAAGTTGATCGGCTAGTTCGGCGAGTAATTCTGCAACGGCATCAAGGTCTTCAAACCCCCCCTCCAGTGACTCTCGTAGCTCTGAGAGTTCCGAACGCGATGGGATTTTCGAAAACCCGCCTGGGATGAGTCGTTGGGAATGGACTGATCGGCCAGCGATCGTTTCGAGCATTTCGTTTGCACGCTTGTGAAGGCGAATGACGGTTCGCACCTCGTCTTCGTGCGTATCCGCGAGTGGAATGACGGATTTCGAGTCCATCAGGTCCGGAAGGGCGAGATACCCTAGATGGAGGACGTGACTCTGAAGGATCTCAGCATTGAGCGCCAGCTTTCGAAGTCGCGTGTCCTGGTCGGTTATCGAGACCCCAATGGCGTCTTCGACAGCCTTGAGCGAGCAATTGACGTGGCTTGCCGAACAAATTCCACAGATTCGGGACGTCATGTGCGGGACCGCTTCGAAGTCCTTCCCCACGAACATCGATTCGAAGTACCGTGGGGACTCGACGACTTGCCACTCACAATCCTCGAGTGAGCCATCGGAGACGTTTACGACGATGTTTCCATGTCCCTCGACCCGGGCAACGAGTTCGTCTTGGATCTGTATTTCAGTCATTGTTCGACCTCCGCTGTCTGTTGCCAGCCGAAATACATGTTGTAGAACTCAGTGACTTCTTCAACTGATAGTCCGTGCTCTTCTAACACATCGAACGCTGCATTTTCGTTCGGATTGTCGATGAGTCCTCGACACCCCCAACAGCGTGTCCCTTCCGAGACACAGACAGCGTCACATCCTCCGCGTGTCACTGGACCAAGACAGATATCTTCCCGAAGGAATGCACAGGTGTTTTCGTTCAGTTTGCACTCGAGACAAACAGGATATTTCGGGAGGGACGGTTCCCGGCCCTGAACGAGGTCTGTCACGACACGAAGAAATTCGTCTTTATCTATCGGACACCCTGGGATCTCGTATTCGACCTCGACCACCTCAGCGGCTGGCTTGGCATCCTCCCACGAATCGATTCGGTCGGCATCGTCGCCATAAGCCCGTTTCTGTACGGTATCGAAATCTTGGGAATTTCGAACTGCGTTGATGCCTCCGATCGTTGCACATGAACCGAGTGCGACCAGGGTATCGGCATTTGATCGGATCTCCTCGAGTCGGTCGGCGTCGTGATCTCTCGATATAGACCCTTCAACGAACGCGATTTGATAGTCGTCGCTGTGTGCCGAGGTCGCTTCTCTGAAACTGACGATATCGACGATTTCGACAAGTTTGAGGAGTTTTTCTTCCAAGTTGATGATCTGTAGCTGATCGCCTTCACACCCGGTAAAGTCGAAGAAGGCAACGCGAGGTTTCATCTTTGTCTGGCTCATGAGAGTGCCTCCGGGCGATTTTTGATGACTTCGTAGTTGAAGACGGGTCCATCCTGACAGACGTAGAGATCGTTGATCTGGCAATGGCCACAGAGTCCGACTCCACAATGCATTCGCCGTTCGAGGGAGAGGTAGATCTGTTCGTGGGGAATTTCTTTTTCATCAAGTTCCTGCTGGACGAACTGAAACATAACCGGTGGCCCACAAACAACCGTGTACGTGTTCTCGGGGTCCAGATTCAGCCCAGGAATGAGTGTCGTAATAACGCCAACGTTCCCGTCCCAAGTTTGGCCCTCGGGTACTCCGTCGACTGTCATTCGGAAATCGATGATATCGGACTGCTCCCACTGTCTAACTTCCGCTGGGTAAAGCATCTCCGCTGGTTCCTTGCACCCGTAGAGAACAGTCACATCATCGAACCAGTCTCGGTGTGCCAAGACGTAATTGATCATCGAACGGAGCGGTGCCAGACCGATTCCTCCCGCGATGAAGAGCACGTCGTTGTCCGCAAACGTTTCGATGTCACAAACCTCGCCGAATGGGCCACGAATCCCAACTGTATCTCCGACTTCTAGGTCATGAATCGCGTTTGTGACCTTACCAACTTCCCTGATACACAGTTCGAAAGGGCCTTCGTCAGTCGGCGAGGAACTCACCGAAAACGGTGCCTCCCCGACACCCGGAATGAACAACTGGACGAATTGGCCTGGTAAATGCCCGAGTGTGTCGCGCTCTTGGAGTTCGAAGGCAAACACCGAATCCCCGTCTGTGAAGGCTTCACGGCGGACGAGTGTCGCCGGTTCCGGTTCGTAATGAACTGGTCCATGGTCGGTCGCTTCGATTTTTTCAGGCATTGACACTCCTCCATAGTTCGTTGTAAATTTCACTTGGATCGGCAACGTCTGCGACACACTGTTTGGTGCAGCGACCACAGCCGACACAGGCGATGTCGCCGAACCGTTCGTAAAGGTAGTTACCCTTTCGCATCAGGCGATGCCGGTGACGGGCCACTCGTTCCTCACGGAAATTCTCACCGCCTGCGACCGCTGCGAATTCTTCGAGGAGACATCCGTCCCAACGGCGACGTGTTTCGCCAACTTCGTCAGTCATGTAATCGACGACGTCGACATTGAAGCAATAACACGTGGGACAAACGACGTTGCAGGTGCCACAGGAGAGGCACCCGTCGGCGTATTCGTCCCATACTTCGACTGCGTCATAGCCTTCTTTAAGGAGAGACGGAAGCTGTTTGGGGGAAAACTCGATTCCTTTTTCGAACTTCGATTCGACCGCCGCTTTCTGTTCTTCAACTGCCTCAACTTCCTCCAAAGAAGCTTCCTTGGTGGGAGCCTCTTCTAGCAGGCCACTTCCTTTCTCGGACCCAATTTCTATGGCATAGGTGTCTTCCAGTTCTGTCACAAGGAGGTCGTATCCTGTTTCGGTCCGAGCCGTTCCCATGCTGGCCGCAAAGGAATGCTCGGACACAGATTGCATCGTCACACCGATGAGGACGGAATTTTCACGTTTTCGCCGATACGGCTCATCACCCTGGGCATCAATGAAAATGTCATCTAGTTGTTCGATTGCGACGAGGTCATACGGGTGAATCCCGACGATGATCCGACTTTCTTCGCTCCAATCTTGGACCATCGCGTAATCGTTTTCGTTCGTATCGTATTGGACGAGTCGCTCACGCTGAGGGAAGAAATACTTCTTCGGGGAAAGCATTGTGAGATCGTAGTCCAAACGCAGCTCCTCAGCGTCGTCTATATCATCGAAGACGAATTTTGTTCCATCGTGGGTTGCCCCCACGACTTCACGAGGATCTTCGGCAATCCACTTGTTTACCAACTCGTCAAACTCGTATTTGGCCAAGATTTTCATCCGATCACCCCGATGTGACGAGCAGTAAGTGGGCAATTGAAACGGTTCAGTGCAGTTGCCAACGGGTCTTCAAGCTCCAACCGGACATTACAGTCTGAGAGATAGCCGGTGAGACTCATTTTTGTGGAGTGGGAACCGTGCTTTGGCTGCGATACATGCATATTTACACCTAAAATAGTAAATATCAAAGTCTTTCACTCGAAAGCAGTTTATGTGCCTTCTCTAACTTTTCTCCAGAACCATGGCCAATTCTTTGAGAATACCTGTTACATGCAAGGAATCGCTTTTGGAATTGCAGTCTGCGATGTTCAATGTAGACGGTTTCTGGAAGCCATAAGTCTGCGTAAGAGTTCCTGAGGAATCCGGCTATTTTCGCATCTGACACCTCAATCGGAGCGGATTATCAGAACCATAATCGCCCCAACCGTGGCGAATACGAGTGGATACACCACACCGGCCAACAGAACCGACGGTAGGAATTGTGGACCGATAGATCCGCTCACGTCGACACCGACGAAACTCGCTTCGGTACTCGCTTGGGTGAGCACTGCTCCAACAGTCATTACCACGACATAGCCGATTGCGACAGGTGCGCCAGCGAATACAGCCTCACCCAAATCTCTCGCGTCGAGGCGGGCGGCCAGTAAGCCACCGACTCCAAGTAGTACAAGCGGTGGAACGAGATATATAACGCCGGCGCTTGCTGCGCTCGACTGGGCGATGAAATTGATGGTTTCGCTCCCACCAAATTCCCCAATTGAGCCTGTCGCTTCTACGTCTACCAAGTGCCCGTTAAAGAAGTACCAGCCGACCAGTTTCCAGTCCGCGACTTCAATGGCTACACTACGTGCTTCGCCATCGACGAGGAGAAAAGAGAGCAGGTATCCGATGATACCTGCGATACCGCCAAGACCTGCACTTGCTAATATTTGTCTGGTCTGAACAGATCCCCCTCTTACCTTTGAGGACTGTGCGGCCATATTTTGGCTAAGTTCCGCCCATAAATGGGTTTTGGGCCGGTCCAGGGGGGCCTTGTGTCGAGGCGTAGAATGGAAGTCCACATAAAACACCTCCCCTCATCGAACGAGCGGGGCTATTGCCCCCGAGCTAAGTAGGAAAGGGAAGTTTACTGGTCCCACGTCCATCGTGAATCGAGGTAGAACCGATAGGCACCGCTGATGAGGATAGCAACAGCGTTCGCCAAGAGGTACGAAATTCCGCCGAATTCAACCAGGGCGAAGAGGAGGACCAGTTGAATCGGGATGGCTGTCCCACGGACCACATTAGTTTTCAATAGGCCAACGAAGTACTGCCTTCGACCCCTGATCTTTGCGGCTTTGAAGGTCCAAACATTGTTGATCATGTATTGAAGAATGATGGTCAATTCGATGGCGATCAGAGCTCCCACGAGATAATTCAGTCTGACGTAATCCACGAGCAGCCAGAGTAAGAGCAGTTGAATCCCTGCGGCAAGCACTCCGACGACGACGAACCGTTGAAGCTGTTCCGCAACGGGACCACTATGTAAGCCCCGTAAAAACGCTCGAATCATCTATTTAAAGCCGAGTGTTTCCAGGTACGTTTGGATAATTTCGGTTGTGGGATCAAACTTCTTGGTCTGGCGCTAAACGATTTTTGAGACTCCTGGTGTAGGGTTGCAGTCTTAGGAACCGTATACTGCGGGGAATTCCGAGTCTCAAAGACCCATTCGATCACCGTCCCAGATTCCGGTAAATCGGTCTTGCTAGGCACCTCTCTCGTGATGACGTATTGGTCATTGGCGGCTCTGTCTTTTGAACCGATAGATTCTGCTTGGTGTGAACCGGCAATAGGGAAATAAGCCCTCTCGCCGTCCAAGTTTGTTTTAGATCTCATGGTAGATTTGTTCTATCTACGGTCTTCCAGAGCGCCCAATTAGCACTGTGAACACCCGTAAATTACAGTTTCTTTGCGGCCAACGCTTGATTGGATCGCTTTTGGGATTGGTCGAGCCGATGGCCGATGGCCCGTTCAAGATCCTTCGGTAGGTCCTCGGCTGCTTCATCGAGCCGATTCTGCACACGTTCCAGGCGCTCTATAACTGTATCCAGATTTTGGTTGGCCTGTTTTTTGTTACCGTTGGCGGCATCATTGGCAGCACGCTGAGCCGCTTCTACGACAGCTTCCAAGGCCTCGGTGAGCCCCTGGATCGCATTGTTTTGGCCCCCCGACGTGCCACCGTTTGTGGTATCCCCGGTCTCATTTCCGGTGCCGGCCGCCTCGACCGCTGTGGCAGTTTCCCCGGCGATATCCGCAAGATAATTCGAAAGTGATTCTTTCCCAGTTCGGGGTGCTTCCAGGCGGACGTAATTCTCAGTGGACGGATTGATCCGGTAGGCACCAACCTCACCTTCGGCGTCCCTCACCTCGGTTGTATACGCCCCTCCCCGGTGGACATACACTGCATCTGGACCATCGAGAGGAGCGTCATAAAGTCGGCCTGCAAAGTCGTCTTCAAGGACGAGGTCTGTCAGATCAGTTTCGCTTTCATTCGTCCCCACCTCTAGCTTCATGGCATTTTCCCGGGCCACGAGTGGGACGTTTCCCTCGGCGCCTGCACTCGTTGGCCCACTCCCATCCGTTGAAATTACAAGCGTTTCGCTATGTGGTTCAGCGCCCGGAGCGTTCACTGTCAGCCGATGTTCCCCGGACTGAACATCACGAACAACAGCGATTCCATTGAACGTTGGTACCGCTTCGGCGTTACTTTCCAGGAGTGCTATCGATTCCACGGAGAGGTCTCCAGTAGTGACTCCCTCCCCATCTGGGGCCTTGTCGGATGAAATCGCTTCAGTGACATTGGTGATGACAGTATTGACCGAGGCTGGTTCGGCGATGGCGCTATACCTGTCAGCCAGAACCGCGCGGTGGTTGGAATCGGAAATATCTGCAGCAGGATCGTTGTATCGCGGTTGCTCCCACGGGACACCAGTGGTGGAGATGTGACTTGCAATTGCGTCTTCAGCGAATGCTGGAATAGCAAATTCGAAGCTGAGCTGTGGCCCGGAAAAGTCAGTAATGTGTTCGAGTTCCCTGGTGGGTACGAGGTCGTATTCGACATCACCCACTTCCTCATCTCGACCGGCAGATTGGAAGACCACTCCAGTCGACCGGTCGGCGAGGTCTCCCGGTGGGGAGGTGAGGTCTGCGAAGGACCGAATCGTCAGCTCCTCTGCAACGAGGTCGTCCCGACTGACAGATGGCAGTTGGCCATGCTCGTAGAGCGGTTTGTCATCTAACTCGGGAACAACGTAGGGAAGCCGTGATCCCTCGTCCCGTGGAAGGCCATACGCTAAGGGAATATTCGCGATATTCTCGATACTCTCTATCGCGCTGTTGGTTATGTCCGCGATCGTGCCATCAATCGGGAGCCGCTGGAATCTGTCCGCCACGTCGTTGACCGATAATGCGCTGGAGTGGGACCCGAGTTCCGAAAGTATTCGTGGCACTTGCTGGGTTTCGGGGTCAAGAAACTCGTTGTTGGGGACACTACTGGAGTGTGAGCTGCCAACGTACAATTGTGGCTCCCCTGAGTCCGTATCGACGAACACGTGAAGCACCTCCCAATCGTGCCAGTGAAAGTTGGTTGTGAATTGGTCGAACACTGAGTAGTACCAGAACTGCACGACTGCAAGTGGACTGTCTTCGTACTCCATCGCGTGGAAAAATACTGTGGGATCCGGTGGCGCATCAGATTCTTTCGAGCCCTCAGTATATCCATCAAGAGCTTCGAATCCATCTACAACTGTCTCTTCCCCGTTCGCCCTGGTGTAGGCACGAGGATCGGTAGGGAACCATTGTTCGTGCTCGTCAAAGTACAGAGTCGGCGCAAATTGCTCTGCAAGTTCCCGAGCACGCTCCTCGCTCATCTCCGTGGTGGCAGCGTCACTTTCATGGTCGAAAGTCGAACATCCAGCTATCGAGGTTGCACCTGCTACCGCCCCGATAGTGGTGAGGAAGGAACGTCGATTGATGGAGGTCAAATCATCCGCTGATACAGTACCTACTCCCGATGTTTGAGGGAATCGAGGTGATTCGGGAGGGTCGCTTTCCATACTGTTTAATTGAAGAGGCTACCAACACTTGCACTTTTGTGTTATTCGACTAAGGTGAGGAAAATCGCACACCATTACGGAAACGGTGATGAGGGTCAAAACCGAGATGTAGCAAATAGACCGGTTTCGGTTCGGGATTAGGCCACCTTTCGACGGGCGATATCCACGTGATGCTGCTCCTTTCGGGAATGCCGTTCTTGAGCATCTGCTGCCTCGATTTGATCTTCGCCTTCGAATATCCACCGACAGTCGGTGCAGTTTGCGACCCACTTCATGATTTGATGGAGCCTCTTCGGGGACAGGTTGGCTGAACTTGGATATCTGCAAAGAGGGGATTCGGGGTTGAGAGGGTGGACATGGATTGGGAGTTTTGACTTCTTCCCTAATATGATATTAATCCTGTAAGTTCAAATGTCCTACCCATCCAAAGTGAAAGTGAAACTGGTGAACGAGGCTGAAATACAACCAGTCACAAACATGTGAGAGTAAAGCACTCCTTCAAACGTCAATCCGGAGATTCGGGTTCATGGGAGGTTTCCAATTGCTTACCGAGCGGCCCGGTGGATACCCAGACTGAGACATCGGCTGGTTCTTCGAAACGACTCGGTATAACCAAGGATCAAAAACAGAGCCAAACTTGTATTAATGTCCCTCGAGAAAAGTAGTAGACTGAAGGATCATTCATAATGCCTACTGACGAAAGAGTTGATGTGGGGTTGGGAGCTTGGAGACCCCCAGATCAATACAATAAACCGCAACTTGAACCGAAAGAAAGGGCAGGGACAGTGGAAACAGAGACTCGTGAGGATTCCACGAAACATCATCCCAGTGAGGAAGCCGAGGTGTTCACATTGCAGGGAGACGCATATGCCGATGATATTTCTGATCTTCAAAAATATAAAGGCCACATATTGTCGCTCCGCCATGACGTTTACTCGGGAAAAGTGTATGTTGAATCAGTACGGGCGTCCTCGACAGACAGGTGGGATGACGTGACCGATTTCCGAATTTATGAAGGCGAAATGCAGGAAGTCACAGAACAGAAGCCAGTTTATTCATATAGTGTGGATTTGCGTAAAGCGGATGTGATGGAGACTGAGTAAGTTTCTCCGGGAACTCATCGATGGTTCCTTAGAAACAAATTAACAGCGGCGAAATACCGAGTAGCCACGCTTCAAAGAAGGTGTGATCATTGCCCCTATCAAGCCGGGATGTGTTCGCTCTGTACCCATATCGTGGACTGACGAGCAGTGCTGTCGCTTGAACCCCGCTCTGAAGGGGCACGACGAGACGCTACGCGTCTCGTTGCACCCGAAAACGCTTCGTGTTTTTGAGAACGAGGCTTCCGCTTGCTATCCGTCAGTGTTTCTCAGCGATCGTCTCGACTGCGATAACGAACCGGGAGTAGAGATAGATCAAGAACAGAGTTAAACCCAGTCGAACCAAGCCTGCGAAAATGGCCACGAGGCCTGCCAGATTGTCATAGAATTAACCGATGGCGAGACTGCCAAAAACTGCGACGACGATCAACATGGCCACCCAATACGGAACCTCGTAATCAGTCCGCCAGAACTGGTTCATACGGACGGGAACACACCGCTGAAGAAAACAAGAGTGCAGCCTCAAACAGCAATTTGACATCCTCCCAATTTTGAGGGGCGGGCGTTTCTCCTCGTACTTCCATAACAATCGCACTATCCTTGGGGCAAGATACCTTAAGCTTCGTCCTCCTCAAATATAGCCATTGAGATTGGATTCATGAGCACCATGACCAACAAAAATCTCGTTCTTCATATTGATTATGAGCCGGATTCCACTGACATGGCAACCGAATTTCTCGAACGAGAAAACGACCGAATTTCAGGTTGCGATTCCGAAATTATTGGGTGCCCAAGGAGTCTTATAGCTACATACCATACTAGAAAATGTTTATGTCCGAAACAAACACCGAAGAGGAAAAAATTGAGGAGCCAACCGAATGGTCTGACCTGGCAATGGGGCTCTATGAGAGGCTAACAGGCCGCGAGGCAGCGATCGTTTACGAGTTCGAGGACATGG
>NZ_JAZKRK010000047.1:0-11753 GCF_036626455.1 Halodesulfurarchaeum sp.
TGGTTCCGAACCAAGCTGCCGCGGGTTCAAATCCCGTCAGGCCCGTGAACCGCCGCCCGGCAGTGAGGCGTGTGAACGGCGGCGGGATTTGAATCCTGGAAGAGGAGCGACCAGCGGGAGCGAGTCTTCCTTCCGGTTCAAATCCCGTCAGGCCCGTGTTTTCCTGCGACCGAAGGGAGCAGAAAACCGGCAGCGGTGTTGAACCCGGGGAGACGAAGCGAACGAAGTGAGTGCACGTCTCCACTCGGTTCAAATTCTGTCAGATCCGCTCGCTAACGCTCGCTTCTCTGACAGCGTCCCACTCACACCGTTCGCGGGACTCCCGTCAGGCCCGCTTCTGCGACGAACGACGGTCTGATCTCACGTTCGGCCTTCGATTCGCGGGTGGGTGTGAGGAAACTATATGCGGATTCGGAGAGCAGGTCTTGGGAACGTGACGCTCGAGTTTATTTCTGGACCGGCATACGATGACCTGCAGCGGGAGGCTTTTGCGAAGGCAAACGCATCGGCTGGTAACCGGCCGGAGAGTGTGCTCTGGCTTGAAGCAAATGACCATCAGGCCGACAACATCACCGATGCCTGGGCAGCCGAATACGATCCATTACGCCTCCAGGTTGAGAGCCTGGACCGGGCAGTCGGCAACGCTTTCGAGTCGTTGACTGGTCCGCGAACCAGGCTTGCTGCTTTGACTCGCCGGCAGCTGCTTGATGAGGCCCTTCGGTCTCTGGACGACGATCTCCTGGGCGATGCCCACCGCCATCGGGATGAAATGCTTGAGCTCATCACCACTCTCGAAGGCGAGCGCAACGATTCCCCCGATCGAATCGAGAATTTGGTCGCAGATAGCGAGCTGTCGGATCGAGCCGGAAGCGTGCTGAAGCACGTTTATTCGGAGTTTCATGAACTCCGCGAACGGACGATGACGGACGAGGAGTTCACTCCGAGTGAAGCCTATCGAGCCCTGCGAACGACCGAGACATCGGTAAGAGAACTTCTTGGCGACCCTGATGTCGTCGTCCTGTCGGGCTACTACGAGCTCTCTGCAAATCAGCAGGCGTTGATCGAGCGATTAGCAGTCTCAATCGAAGTAATCGCTCTCTTGCCGCTGGTACATCATCCAACCGAAATTGCCGGTGCGGATGCAATGGCGGAGGAGGCGGTTGGGGTCTACGTTGACCTCGCCGATGTGATTTCATATTTGCCGACGGCTTCCGCGTCGTCGTTGACAGAGACCACAGAGCGACTTTACAAACCACCTAATGGACGCACCGAGCCAGATTCTGAAACATTGCGCTGGGTTGAGGCGCCGACGCCGGACCGCGAAGTGAGACAGGTGGCCAAATCTATCCAAAACCGACTCGGCAACCAGGAGACCACTCCTTCGGATATTCTCGTCGTTATTCCCGGGCTCATCTCCTACCGAGAGCATGTCGAGGATATTTTCGACGCACACGGAATCGAGCCGGTCACCTTTGCCAACAAACTACTGTATCAAACAGACGCTGGGGATGCGATGCTTAATCTCGTCGCCATCTGCAAAGATGAGCCTGGGGCAGCTATTTTGGCGCAGTTGGCGACGAATCCTGCTGTTTCGCTGGAAGGCGCAGATGAGTCCGCAGTTGCGGATTTGGCTCGGCGGCTCCCTGTAGATGACCACGAGCAGCTGTTGTCGGAACTCGATCCGGATTCCAGGACCGCTCTCGAGGAGTTATTGCGGAAGGCAAACCAGGTCAGTGAAGCAGCCGGCACAGATGTAATCCCAAATCTCCGCTCCCTGTTCGATCACGTGGATCTCGAAACAAATGTCGACAGTTTCGGGTCGGCCGACGATTTTGACGCCCGGATGGAGTCACGGGCCTATCGCCGTGTTAGCCGGATATTGGATGCGATTGCCCGGGTTGATCGATCGATCGGAATCGATGACGTCCTTGGACGTATCAGCGAAGAACTCGATCAGATCCGGGTCCCGCCACCTCGAACTCCATCAGGCGGTGGGGTGGAGGTCGTTGGGCCACGGGATGCGTTCATGCAGTCCTATGAGCATCTGTATCTCGTCGGGATGACCGCCCAAGACTTCCCGCCGAATCCGGAGCGGCCTCGGTTTTTCGAAACTCTCGAAGCTGGACTCAAAGGGATTGAGCCGGCATCGGACCGGGCGGTTGCTCGATACCAGTTCGCGACGATGCTATCCAGTTCCGAGAGTGTGTACATCACCACACCGGAGTCGTCAGTCACGGAGGAACCCATGCTGGAATCACCAGTGCTTGACGAGTTAAGTCGAGTGACTGGTATTGAGTCGGGAGACCACGAATTAGGGAATGGCTCTACAGAAGACGTTCAGCGAGCCATCAGTCAGCGAAGTTTTACACAAACTGCGCAGGAGGCTGTCGAGACAGCGATCGAAGCGGATGTATTCGATTCGGAAGTGGTCGATTGGATGCGACAGGGAGTCAGGACCGCAACGGATCGCGCGAATCCGGCCCGGTCTGAACATGACGGCCAGATTGCGTCCATTCTGGTGGCTAACCTTCACTCGGAAGCTGACCGAACCCCCTACAGCCCGACACAACTCACTCAGTTTGCTCGCTGTGGCTTCCAGTACTACATGGAGCGGGTGCTCGAGATCGAGGCGCCGGAGGAGTACAAACTGGAGCCAGACCCGCTAGATCTCGGCTCGCTCGTGCATGATATTCTCGAAGCCTTTTATTCGGAATTGCAGACAGAAACTGGAGATCTCGTTGATTTGTCCACGTACGATCGAGCCGACCTCGAACGCCGAATGCTGGAGGCTGGCGAACAGGAACTCGAGTCTCAGAATCTCTCGTTCGATGATGCGTTCTTTGACCGGTGGGTACAGGCGCTGTTCGCTGGATTAGCCACGCCCGGCGAAAACGAATACTATCACGTCGGAGACGAGGACATTCACGAATCCGCCCAGGGGTTACTTGTTCGGTTTCTCGATACGGAACTCCAGCGGGAAGAACAGCCGGGGTGGTTCGAGGTGTCGATGACGCTTTCCGATGACAGGGATGCGACCCTTGAATTGGGTCTCCCGGAAGGGCGCACAATCCAGATCGGCGGCCGTATCGACCGGGTGAGTATCGATCCAACTGCAGATCCACCTGAGGCAATCGTCCACGATTACAAAACCGGGACTCGATCACCTCGAATTACGGTCGACGGCGTCGAGTTTCAGTTGCCTCTGTATGCGATCGCCGCCAACAATCATTTCGAAAACGAAGAGGTCGTTACCCCGGTTGATGCGGCCTTCTACGTTGTGGACCCACCGACCGATGTCAAGCCCAAATGGACACTGCGCTACTACATGTCAAGATATGGCGGTGGGACGGACGAAGAGTACGCGTGGTTCCTCGATACCGTCACGCCTCAACGGGTCGAAAACATCGTTACAGCCATAGAGGGCGGAGCGTTCGAGCCGACAGTATTGGATGAAAAAACGGCAAACTGCCGGTACTGTGATTACGCCGATATCTGTGATGTTCGATATCACCAGCGGCACGCGGTCATCGAGGGCAGAGACCAGGATGTCAAACCGGGATACGTCCCTCGTGAGGCCAGATCCGATTCCCTTCTCGACGAATTGGGAGGTGAGGCTGAATGAGTGGGGATGGTGAGGAAGAGTGTCCGGAGGATCACGAGGCTTCGACTGGTGATTTCTGTCTCACCGAAGAGCAGGCGGCATCACTCGAGCGAGAGTATAACGTTGCGATCACTGCCGGAGCCGGGACTGGCAAAACAACAGTCCTGACCGAGCGGTATGTGTCGATTTTGGAAGCGGAACCTGATATTGGCCCGGAAGAGATCGTCACAATCACCTTCACAAACGATGCGGCAAACGAACTACAGGACCGTATCAGGAGCGCGGTCGAAGACCGATTGTCAAGTGCCAGCCAATCCGAGTACGAACGCTGGCGGACGGTCAAAGACGATCTCGTTGATGGGTATATCCATACGATCCACGGGTTCTGTTCACGCCTCCTTCGAGAGCACATCGTCGATGCGCCAGTGACGCCGGAATTCGAAGTCTACGACCAGACGGATGCGGCCGTTTTAGCCAGGGACGTAACTCGAGATACAATCAACGAGCAGCTTTCTCAGGACAATTCGGATGTACGTCGCTTGGCCAGACTCTGGAATCGCGATACGTTGGAGGATAT
Source organism: Halodesulfurarchaeum sp. (assembly GCF_036626455.1). Classification (NCBI taxonomy): domain Archaea; kingdom Methanobacteriati; phylum Methanobacteriota; class Halobacteria; order Halobacteriales; family Halobacteriaceae; genus Halodesulfurarchaeum; species Halodesulfurarchaeum sp. The sequence goes on from NZ_JAZKRK010000047.1 coordinate 4,179, forward strand.
ACTGGCAAGCCTCATTCAACAGCGACCCACAAGCGATGAATGGGCGAGTAAATGGGTGGGAAAGACGCCGGAAACGTATCAGGAGTATATCTGGGAGTCCATTCATCCGATCAGTCCATCGTTTGCTGAGGGTGTTTTTGATCACGTCGGTGTCCGAGAGGCCTTTCAGACGATCCAGGAGCTTGAAGAAGACGGGGTCTTGGAGGATATCTCTGTGTCAGATGATGACGGCGCCGACACAATCGCGACGGTCATCCAACTCCTCGAGGAGTATCAGCCGCTGAGTAGTCAGTCGACCACCCGTCAGCGCCAACGGCTTCTCGACGAGTTGTGTGAATACTTGACGACAAACGCCGGAGAGCGTTATAGCCGTGCTTTCAACTACAGGGGCTCAGTAGGGCGCTGGGAAGATGCCGGTCGTGAATCCGAGCAACAGCGACTCGAATCCGCGATCGAGACACTTTTCGACGTAATTGACCCGGAATCCCTCGAATTCGGCGTAAACGCGGACCAGACAAGCGCCCATTACGTTCTCGCTCTTGTGCGAGTCTATGATGAGGTGCGCACGGAATACGAGAACGCCAAGGACCAACAGAATGCGCTTGACTACGATGATCTCGTGGAAACGACGATCGACTTTCTCCAGTCAACGCCCGAAATCCGACACCACCTCCGCGACCAATTTGCGTATGTGATGGTCGACGAAGTGCAGGATACCGACCCTCGACAGTGGGAGCTGGTGAAATTGCTGACGAGCGAAGATCCGGAAGAATTCGATGCGCAAAACGTGTTTCTGGTCGGTGATGAAAAACAGAGCATCTACCGGTTCCGTGGCGCGGACGTCACTTCGTTCGAAACGGCGAGAAAGGAATTGGCAGCTGCTAATCCGGATGACGCAACGACAAGTCGAGACCTCAGTGGGAATTTCCGGACCATCGAGGAGACGCTATCGTTCTGTAATGATCTGTTCGATGGCGATCGCCTGTTCGACGGTCTTGAGGCGGTATATAAGCCGTTTGAAGCTCGACCACAGGCCCTGTCGGCCAACCGGAAGGAAGGGATGGACGTTACTGGGCAGTGTGAATACCTCGCTGTTCCGGCCGAAGGTAAAGAAGAACTCCACGCCCAGGATTACCTGGAAACCACACCAGAGTTCACCGAAACTGGGGATCGGGAGGCATATGCGGTAGCTTCTCGCCTGACTCATCTCTTTGCCGACCCGCCACGGGTCTTCGACGAAGAAACCGAGGAAATCCGGGAAGCGATACCGGAAGACGTCACTATTCTGCTTCGGTCGAGAACGAGACTGAAGTCCTACGAGCGGGCGCTTGATGAGTTCGATATTCCGTATACTGTCGTGAGTGGGACGGGCTATTACGAGTCGCCAGAAATCCAAGCGCTGCTAAACTTGCTGCGGGTGCTGGAGAACCCGCGAGATGAAATTGCGTTGTATGGCGTCTTACGGTCACCTTTGTTCGGGTTTGCCGATAATGATCTTGCTCAGCTGAAACAGTCTGAAGAGAATCTCTGGGAAGCCTTGGGAGCCATCGGGACAAGGGCAGAAGCAGGTGATGAGCTGGCTGAAGCCTACGAATTGCTGCAACACTGGCGGCGCCTCGCAGGCGTCCATGCAGACGTTACAGCTGAAAGTGTGATACCCTGGGGAAGCCTCATTTCCCGAATTATTGACCAGACAGGATTTATGGCAAGCATTGCAGGAGACGAGCGACCACGGAAAGCGGTCGTCAATGTGAACCGATTCCGTGAGCAGGTCAGACGCTGGGAGGAAGCTGGAGTCAAAACGCTGGCCGAATTGCGGTCGAGACTGGAATTACGGCAGGATATCGAAACCCACGCTGACGAGGCTACGATTCCAGAAGACGTTGACGGGGTTCAGGTGCGGACAATTCATTCGGCCAAGGGGCTCGAATTCCCGATCGTCGTCGTGCCAGAACTCGGCACCGAGTTCAATTTCGGAACGGATATCGACGAGAATGGAACGGTTCTCTTTGACGAAATCGAGGGAGGCGCTGACGGCGGGACGGAACCGGTAATTGGCTTGAAATCACCCACACCCGAGGACGCCTTCGCCGATGAGCAAACCTTGGCCCGACGAGTCGTTCGAAGCCAGGTCCGCCAACATGAACGCGCCGAACTCAAGCGCCTTCTGTATGTTGCGGCCACGCGGACACGCGATCACCTCATTCTAAGCGGCATTACTGAATTCGAAAGTGGAGATGACGGATACGAGTTAGCCGACCCCCAAGACCCAGCGGAGGCAAATTGCTGGCGGGATTGGGTGCAACCAGCACTTTTGGATGAGAACACGCCGGAGGAGTTGTCCACTAACAATGCCGTCAAAAAGACTCTGGGCGGGTGTGAATACCATATTCGACGCCCTGTTCCATCAGTCGACACATGGCAACGGAGTCAGGCAACTACAGCCCCGTCGTTAGAACTCGATCTGCCGTCGCCCCCATCACAGACTCGGGAAAAAGTTCTAACGGCGACGGAATACGCGGGGTCGCTTACTGGTGGTCTAGAGGAGTACCTCGAGGGTGAAAGACACCCAGACCGATCTGAACAACCGGGGCTTTCGGCGACAACTCATGGGACAATCATTCACCGGATTGCGGAAACACGGCTGGAGGAATCACAGTGGACCCACTTCGCCGAGGATGTTGCTCGACGGAATGGGGAGGAGTTGACGAATCCTGATGTCGATCGGATCCAATCCCATGCCGATCATGTCATCAATTACCTCAATGACTACGAATCGAACCTTGAGATCAGCAGTATCCACGACGAACTGTCGGTCGCGGCTCGGTTTCCCGAGGGTCGGATCGTTGGCGACATCGACCATCTAATCGTCACCAGCGACACATTCCATGTGATCGATTACAAAACCAATGACACGACAGCCCGCTCAATCGAGGAGTTGGCAGAGAATTACTGGCCTCAAATGAATGCGTATGCGGCTGCCTTGGCACAAAGCGATCGAAACCGATCGGTAAAATTGGTTCTGTATTTTGTCGACAAAGGCGAGGAGAAGACGCGTTTTTACGGACCTGATCGACTGAAAGAGGTAGAAGCGGAAATAGCGGAAAACCTTCGTTAGGGTAAGTTCGATTGAATTGATCCGTTTCCGGTGGGCCAACTCGCTTTCCAGGTGAATCCGTGGCTCGATTTAAGGCATTTCCAACGAAAGTGGTTACGCAATGACCGCCACCCTCGCCGAACCGGCGGTTCTCGCGGCCGCGAAGGAGACGCTCTATCCCGGCCAGAATACAGCTTCAGAGCAGTATACCGTCACCGAAACCCAATTCACGCAGCGCACCTGGGGTGGGTGGGAAATACCAGCGGAAATCCGAGAGCGACTCAGTCCGTTCAACACAATCCACCTTGCAGGAGGTGAGCCAGATCTCCTGGGTATCGGCATGCCTGCTACCGAAGTCTTGAACGAGAACGCTGCGACCAACCCGGTGACCGTTATCGAAGCCAAAGGCCACAATTCAGATCCAAGCGAAGCAAACGTCGCTCGGGGAATTAACCAGGCCCATGGGCATTTAGCGGAAGTCAACCTCGGATTTGTCGCCGCCCCGATTGAGAGTGTGAATGATCGCGAACGCGCGCTTGCACGGGAGCTGAATGTCGGTATTATCGGTGTCGAATCGCCCCAAAAAGCCACGATCGTCGAACCAGCTCGTGTCACAGGGGCTGGCGACTTCTCGACCACTGTCGACGCAATCAGGTTTCAGGCCTCAACCCACCGGCTAACTGAGGGGAGTTTCCCAGTCAACCATCCGAAGAACTACCTCGGGTACGTCCTTTCCCTGGCGGCCAGTGGTGATACGGAAAAACTCTACTCGAAGTATGTGATAAATGCCGTTCGCCAGGGCCGTCACGGTGCAATATTGCTGAATCTCGTGGACGATACACCTCGTGGTGAAGATCTTACGTATCTCGGTGAGGAAGTGGCACGATTCGCCAGAGAGCAACATGGGAGTCTCGAAAAGGCACTCGAACAGTTCAACAGCTGGACTGGCCGATCGACAAGATTCACTGAACTAGCCCCTCGCTGGGCGCAGATTGCCAGAGGCGTGGCTATCCGATATCGGCCGACACAATTGGTTGTCGATGCGCTGGAGAAGCTGCATCAGGGCGGAATCAAAACGGCCTCCATAGCGCAGGTAGCGAAAACTGCAGCTGATATCAATCCGCCACTAACCGTCGAAGTGTTTTTCTCACGAAATCGTCGTGAGGAGGTACTCACACCTGGGGGTGAGATCGACGAGTCAATGCTGGACGATCCGGCGGTATACAAATCCGGAGTCCACTTCCAGTACAAGGCCCAGTTGTACCATGTCGGGCTTATCACCAGTGGTGGGACTGACGACAAACTCGGAGTGCTTTCAGACGAGTGGAAATTGGAGCAACCAGTCTATAGTCGTTGATCGACACACGCACTTTCAGCGTCATCGTCGAACTTATCTTCAGTATATAAGTCACCAAATTTTGACCGATTCGATCTTCGCGACCTGAACCTTCTGTGAAAGAAACGCGCCCTGTATCTTGCACGGCCTACGAGGACCTGCCTGAGAGCTGTCAAAACGCAGGGGTTGAATCCATGGGGTGATTGACTTCCTCCAAGACCTGAAGGACGTGGAAATCAACCATGGGATTTCCGCCAGGCTTGTCGTTCAAGGTTCCAACCCGCACTCAGGGGGAATCGGGAACATCCCGGCGAAACTCTCGTTTTCTCCCCTGGTTAGGGCTGTGGCCCGCTCAATGAAGTCGTTCGAAAGGCGCTGACAGCCTTTCGTGATGACGAGAGAACTTTGCTCTCTCGAACCACCCCCTCGGATTCCGTGTCATCGCCGGGAGAACCACCACTGGTTCACTGCTCCTCGTGGTTTAGGGCCGGCATCTCACCGAATCCGTAGCATATCATGGTATGTGGGGCCACAGCAAACCGTCTGTGGTGGGCAATCTGCTGGGACCCAACGGTGCCTGCCCGAACGGGCCTACCGCTCGACCTCTGTCTGAAGACGGAGGTATGCGCTCGTCTCTCTATCATTTCAGCAATCCCGGGCGACTGACGAATCAGCTGTTAGTAGAGTCCGTTTCTGTGGTTTCGATTCGGTTTTGGCAATCCTCACACCGGTTTTGAAGGTCCGTGCGGTTGCGTTCCGGGTTGATGCTGCCCAACTCGTGGGTATCTTCGTAGTTCATTGGCGAGTCGTGGGTCATTCCCCTGCGTTCGAGTTCGTCCGCCAGGTCATCGTGTCGGGCCTGGAGCTTCGATGTATCGAGTTGCTGTCGCTCGGCATGCCCACGGACGATCGCCTCACCATGTGGATGGTTCCGAAGCGTCCCGACCGCCTGGTGCATTTCGGTGTGTTCGCCAAGCAGATGCTGGTCACAGAGCAGCTGTGGATCGATTCCCCACATCCGCGTCATTCGTACATCGCCTCTCTACCGTTGCAGACGAATCTCATGCGTTAATCTCCCCGGTTTGCGACATACGCGTCCAGAGTTCAGCACGAGTTTATTAATTGTACCCTCTCGTTTCGCTGGTCTATCTTCTTTCTGTATTAACCGATTCGACAACCATGATCTAAACAATTACCTGTGCATGGTATGTGCGTTGTATTAATCATGATCACTGGGCACTACCAGTCCACTATCTAAAATGGTCTGCAAGACTCAGAGCCTCTATTCAGCAGTGAACTCAACGCCAGCAATCTCGAATCGGGCGCCACCGTCAGAGCCATCAGTCACGTGAACGAACCAGCCGTGGGCGGGTGCCACCTTTTCGACGATGCTCAGCCCCAATCCAGTTCCCTTCCCAGCAGTGGATTTCAGCCAAGGAGAGTGCTTACCCAATCCAAGAATTTTGTGACAAATTCTTGGTCTGGCTGACCCGATTTGTGCTGAAGTTGATAGAGAAGTGTCGGTGGTTTCTTGAGACTATAAGTCGTTATTTTGTTTGTTATCCGAGCAGGTCCTGGATTACTCGAACCCCGCTTTCAAGCTCTCTACCGACAGCAGCGACAAGGCCAAAGGCCCGAACCTGAGCCGGGCTCATTCCCAACCATCGAGACAGCGGACCGGCAGGTGCGTCTGGACCAATCGCGAAGACTGTCCGACCCCGAGCCCGAATTTCGATGGTGAGATCAGTCTTGGTCAACAGCACGAATATCTCTTCGATTCTTGTTCTGGAAAGGCCACGCTTCGCTCTGGAAAGGGCCCGGAGCGAGGGAAAGTCGACGAACACCCGATCGCCGGTTGATCGTACGTCCACCTGGGCTTTTCCAATCGTCAAGTCGAGGTCCGTCTTCACCGTCAGCGGCCCGCTTGGCTTCGGCGTTTCAGTCACGCTCGCGAGTCGTGATACTGACAGTTCCGTCGAGTTGCCAGGGAGTGTGTTCTGCGTCTTCACCGACTTTACTGGGAACTTGGATCTCCATGTCCTCGAACTCGTAAACGATCGCTGCCTCGCGGCCTGTTAGCCTCTCATAAAGCCCCATTGCCAGGTCAGACCATTCGGTTGGCTCCTCAATTTGTTCCTCTTCGGCGTTTGTTTCGGACATAATCACTTTCCAGTATGGTATGTAGCTATAAGACTCCTTGGGCACCCAACAATTTCACAATCTCAACCTGAAATTCGGTCGTCTTCTCGTTCCAGAAATTCTGCAGTCAATTCAGCTAAATCCGGCTCATCATCTACGTGAAGTATCGAAATTTCGTTTCCCTGGTTCATTATGCAGTCAAAGGTTGTTCCACTGCAAAATAGTCAGTGGGGTAAATGGACCAGGGGAATCAACGCAATATCTGCTGAGTGGAGTAAAGCAACCAAACAAGTCGGATTGTATTTGCAAGATAAGCGCTTTCTATGCAGCAATAGCGAAATGAACTGCTACGTTTCTGTCAGTGCTGGTGTGACCAACTAAAAGAGTGTTTACAGCACACCATTATGACCGGCACTCGATTCAGAAACGTTTCAGCCGAATCGCAAAACAGTGTATCCAGCACACTATTATGACCGGCACAATCCGTTCAGTCAATAAGAGGCAACTCAGCTGCTGAGAAGGGTAATAGAGTTCTATTTCGGTTTGATAGATTTGTTGGCTTCCTGTTCTTGAGCGCGTACAACCTCCGCAAACTCCCGCATAAACTCATCGACGGTGTTTCCCATGGTGACGACAGGCTCACCCTCTGCGAGAAGATCGTTCAGCACAGTCTCGGCGTCGCTTCCCTTGTCGTGTCGGGTGACCGGGAGCTCGGTATTCTCAGCGAAGGCACGCGTGTTGGCTCCACCAACATGGGCGCTATCAATGTGGCCCTGATCGTAGAGAATATCGACATACTCTGCGAACGAGGCGGTTCGACCCCGCCGATCTCGCCGGAGATAGACGAACGGCAGTATTTGTTCATCAGAAACGAGCGCCTGGCGCACCATCTCCGTACTCTCGACATCGTTCACCTGTGCCGCGTTGAATATACGACCGTTCGGAAGTCGAGTCCACTCCGGTTGAATCGCGTCTAAAAACGCGTCGAGTTCGCCCTCGGGGA
>NZ_JAZKRK010000048.1:0-11317 GCF_036626455.1 Halodesulfurarchaeum sp.
CGGGCTCGTGGTCTAGTGGTTATGACGCGTCCCTTACAAGGACGAGATCGGCGGTTCGACTCCGCCCGAGCCCATGTGATTCTTACAGGGTTGGTAAGAAGGCAAAATAAGGCAATTCAAGCTTTCTAAATGCAGATTCATCGTTTTTGGCCTGATTTCGGCACCCCGATTTTCGTCGGAGGACAACTGTTTCTCGCACGTGGGTTGCCGCCGTCTGCGCATCGGCGTTAGGGAAAATCGGGGAATAACATAGTATTTGGGGTGGTGCTCTGATTTGAAGCCACCTTTCAGTGGCATACGTGGCTTGATTTCTCATTTGCCAGTACTAACCTGAGCAGACGGTTGAGAATTTCTTTAGAACTATCGGTAGCGGACCACAGTGCTTGACCGACAACCTGAGCTCAGTGACTTTCCGTTAAAATGCCTTGTATGAAGACTCGAAAACAGACGTCTTGGGTCTCCTCTCCCGATGACACGCTCCTGCGGAATGCCGACCTCTAACGAGAAACCGCGTAAAATTAGGTTTCAACTTCCAATATCCGGCGATTTCACGGTGAAATTGGACGCTATTCCTTGGACACAGTTGGAATGATTCGTGGTGGGAAATCGTAAACGGGCCTCTAACCCCTAAATTTTAGCGTCCAAACACGGCCGTTCGGCTCACAATCTGATATCGGCCGTCAGATATTGGATGTGGTCGGCACGGAGAGACAGGCCCTAGATCGAATCGAACGGCTCGACCTCCTATCTGAAATTCTAGCAGATGGTGGAAACGGTACTGATGAGTTCTGCATGTTACTCGGGGACACTCCCCCCGAGAACCCCAAGCGTGTCGAACAGGTTAGAAATGAAATTTCTTGGTGGGAATTCATCGCCGCCGAAAATCGGTCCCAAGAGTTCCGAGACCGGCTTGGCTATGCAGTTCAGGCGCTTGTTGCGCTACGGCCGAAGGTTGGGAGTGCGCGAACCGTTGGGTCAATCTACGCCCAACTCCTTCTCGGTCAGTTTGACCTGTCACGACCCACAGAGCAGATATTGAATGTACCCACGAATGAGGCCTGGATCGATCCTTGGATTGACCATTTGGATTCCCGAGGCGCCGAACTTCACGCTAACTGACCAGCAAGGAAACTCGATTTTGACGGTCACAAAATCACAGGTGTCGAATTACGCGACGGTGAAACGGTAAAAACCAATGACTACGTTCTCGCAGTCCCGGTCGAAGTGGTCTCGTCTTTTATCAAACCTGATATGTACCGAAAGGCGCCCGGCTCAGAGGTATCGACCGTCTCGATACGGCTTGGATGAACGGTATCCAGTTCTATCTCACCGAGAATGTCACACTCTCACGCGGCCATCAGGTATATGCGGATGCCCCATGGGCGCTCACCTCTATCTCTCAGCGTCAGTTTTGGACTGACTATAATATTGAGAGCCGGGGTCCCGAGTCCGTGGAGGACGTTCTGTCCGTGATTGCATCGGACTGGGAAACGCCGGGGAATCTCTATGGCATACCTGCAAAAGAGTGTACGCGAGAGGAAATCTCCGCAGAGATCTGGGAACAACTAAAGACCCATTTGAACACCAAACAAACCCGGCTCAGCGACGAGATGCTTATCGATTACTTCCTTGACCCAGCGATCGAGGAAACTGAAGGTGGGGTCAAGAACCGCTCCCCGCTACTGATCAATACGGTTGGATCACTGAAGCTTCGACCATCCGCCAATGTGGGCATCGAAAATCTGACTCTTGCCAGCGATTATGTGAGGACGAACTCGGACCTTGCCTCGATGGAGTCCGCTAATGAGGCGGGTCGTCGCGCAGCGAATGCCTTTATCCAAAAACAGGGAATGGGGAGGCCGGCGCAAATCTGGGAGTTGGAAGAGCCGGACCTTTTCGAGCCTTTCAAATTGCAAGAAAGCATCCGCTATCGGCTTGGTCTTCCCCATCCAGCGGAGGTTAGCCAATCGTTGCGGTCCGTTTCAAATAAATTATTAATAAACCGTTAATACCTTAGTAGGTGAACACTAACATGAGTTGACAGCAGATGACACGCATCTCCACCACCGAACTCTTCGCGCGTTTGGACGATGAAACCGACCGCCAGCACGACGAGGTGTTGGACGAGGAGTCAATGACGGTTGAGGTGGGTCGATACGCCAGCGGGACCTCCGAGCCGAAAAATCCGCATACCGGAGACGAGATTTACTACATCATTTCCGGGTCCGGGATGGCCAGGGTCGGGGACGAGACCTACCCGGTGGAAGCCGGCGACGTGGTCTACGTCGAATCGGGTCTCGAACACGACATTTTCAACATCGACGAGGAGATCACCGTCCTCATTGTCCTGGCCGGAACGGAGGAGCCTGGGGCGTACACGATGCGCGAGCAGACAGAAGAATAAGCCCAAATACAGGCTCCGTACGGCCTCGCTAATCCTGTCGACTGTGGGATCTGTCGGATGCCAATATGAGTTGACGTCGAACGAACGGTCGACTGTGCTCTCCATTTGCCTCGAAACTCGGAGATTGTGGAATTACTCATAGCGTCGAAACACGACTCTTTCTAGCCAATCGCCTGGTGAATTCAATCTAATACTCCAAAGGGGAGTTTCCCCAACTAGATTGGGGGAATAATATATGCCTTAAGATACTGTGAGTGTGAATCGAAACCATGTTACAGATTGTACCAACTGTCCTCATGCAAGTGTCTCAACAGGACTTGTTCAAACATATTCTGAACGATTCACTCCTTGGGAGTTCGATTTACCTCAATATCGCACTCGCCGGGTTGACGTTGTTAGTATTAACATACATGGCGCGCGATGTTGCAGATCCACGTGCAAAATTAATCGTCGTGTCGGTAATGAGTGTTTCAGCCGTCTCAATTGCCAGTTACACCGGGCTCGCGTCGGGGCTGACAATCAGCATCATAGAGATGCCAGAAGGGCACGCTCTGTACGACACGGCCACAGCGTTAACTCACAGTGGTGAGGAAGTCAAGGGCACCGTCAGCCTCTGGGGTCGATATCTGACGTGGGCGTTCTCGACGCCGTTTATTTTGCTTGCCCTCGGCCTGATCGCCGGGTCAAACTTTACGAAGATCTACACGGCAATTATTTTCGATATCGGTATTATGATTACCGGCCTTGCCGCCGCACTGACCACATCGTCGTACTCGATGCGGTGGGTCTGGTACGGAATTAGCGTCACGTTCTTCCTTATCGTCGTCTACATCCTCCTGTTCCAGTGGCCCGAAGACGCCAAGGAAGCCGGAACAGAGAATATATTCAACCTTTTGAAACTCCTGACGGTCGTATTGTGGTTCGGGTACACGATTTGGTGGGCACTCGGTAACGAGGGACTGGCAATCATCGAGTCGGTGGGCCTCACCTCTTGGGGCTACAGCGCCTTCGACATCGTCGCGAAATACCTATTCTCGTTCCTGGTCGTGAAGTATGTCGTCGATAACGTCGGGAAGGTCAGCGCCGGTACCGACTACGGCGCGACGGCGAGCAGCAAACCCGAGGACGATTGACTCCAGTCCCGAGTTTCATTATAGATTCGATTCACGAAACCGCACGACGATTTCGAATCCCCTCCTGATTGTTGCCGAGTGAGTGATTCAATTCCGTAACCGTCAGTAGTTTACCACAAATTTCTTCGAGTATCCGCAACTACCTCCAACAACCTGATATTGCTGGGGGAATGAATCAATTGCAGTCTAAAGTTGGGCCAATGGCTCAGCCTGCTGCTCTGTCTGCTGAACGTGACAGGAACACACCCCTCGATGGGGCGTACTGGCATTGAAACGGAAAGGACTGGATTCCCGGCGAATTTGGGGAACCTTTGTGTGTACTCGACCAAACCTGTCTCAGCGAACCCACAAGTTCACAGTTGGGGCAATCAACTGCTTGGATTGGCAATGGAAGAATCCTCGCCCTTCGGGGCGGTTAGGACGTCAATACGTTTGAGTTGTCAAAATACCATTAGACCTATATTGGGTTCATTTGATGAGACAAGTGTAATGTTAGAAGACGGACTAAGTTATCCGTTTAGAGGTGATTGGGTCGGGCGTATAATCATTGGTGGTGTCCTGGCGTTCTTTTCATTCCTCATATTCCCGGCAATTTTCCTCTCCGGGTATTTGTATGACGTTCTACAAGCGACAATCGAAGGCGAAGACTCCCCACCGGACTTCGAGAACTGGGGTACAATGTTTGTCCACGGTATCGGTGTGACTGTTATCGGGATCGCCTATTCGATCGTACCCGTGGGGTTATACTTCATTGTCGTGACGATTTTCCTTGGCGCCGGTGGAGCTGTTGGTGGTGAAGCAGGCGGGATCCTTGCCGGGCTTGGAATCGTCGCCACGATTCTATTAATCCCAGTCTTGCTTTTCGTTTATTACATTATCCCTGCTGCAATCGCCAATTACGCGCATAAAGAAGAACTGAAGGCTGGTTTTGACGTCTCGACAATCAAGACCGTCGTCCTATCAACAGATTACCTCGTGGCCATCTTGTTTCCGATCGTCATTGCGATTGTGTTATGGATTGCATCGATCATCCTCGCGATTACGATAATTGGCCTTCTCTTCTTCCCGTTTCTACAGTTCTATGGCGAAGTGGCGATATTCCGCATGTTCGGCTCGGCCTTCAAGAACGTTCAGGTTGGTTAGGGCTTTTCCACCATCCGCAGCCGCCTGTCGGTGTTGTTTGCGTGTGGGACCCTCAGTGGGTTTACCCGATTGTGATGTCTCGACCGTGCTGAAAGACTTCGACGGTGAGGCGGAGTTGGTCCGTGTCGCTGGCTTCGATCACAAGAAGGGGTTTGCATGTGGAATGGCTGCGTACTAGAGAGGCCCAATCCATCCGACGGTCGAATCCTTACAGGGCGGGATGAGGTGGTTGAATTCGTTTTTCGAGAGATAAACTGGTCCTGATCGAGTTTGGGGATGGTTTTTATCGTTTCAGACTCAGAAACACAGGACTGGAGTTTACACCATCCCGTCCTGAAGTAGTGTTGAAGCCGCCCAAACTGGCTTCCTAACTCATGGATATCGACCAATTTGCCTCCAAACATGTAACAACAGAGATCGATACGCCATTCCGGTTGGAGAACAGTTACACGATTGACATCGCTGTTGACGGTTCAGTCCTCGCGAAAGCCGGCTCGATGGTCGCATACACCGGTGACCTTTCTTCGACTGGCAAAAGTTCGGCCGAATGCGGGATCGGTGGCTTCCTCAAGCAAGCCGCGACTGGCGAAGGCTCTCCGGTGATGTCTATCGAAGGTGAAGGGAACGTCTACCTCGCCGATAGTGAGAAGAAAGTTCAGCTACCTCACTCGGACTGACCTGTTTCTATTGGCACCCTGATGGTGTTCCCCCACTCCGTCCACGAACCATCGTAATTTTGGACGTCCTCAAAGCCGAGGAGTTCGTCGAGGACGAACCACTCGATCGATGACCGCTCCCCCACGCGACAATAGGTAATGACGGATTGATCCGACGTAATACCGACGTCCTCGTAGAGGGCTGCAAGTTCGTCCGGATCTTTGAATGTGCCATCCTCGTTCAGGACTGATGTTGTCGGAACGTTTTTCGCTCCCGGAATATGGCCGCCCCGCTGGGCCGTCTCCTGTAATTCTTCAGGGGCAATTACCTTCCCGGTAAACTCGTCCGGGGACCTGACATCGACCAGAGGAACGTCCGATTCAATGGCCTGCTCGACATCGTCTCGATACGCTCGAATGCTTTCGTACGGACCGCCAGCGCTATACTCTCGTTCTGGGAAGTCCGGGAGGTCTTCCGTCAGCGGATAGTCATTTGCGACCCAATAGGGCTTCCCGCCATCCAGGATCCGGACGTCGTCGTGACCGAAGTACTTGTACTCCCAGAAGGCGAACAGCGCGAACCAATTCGGCACCCGGCCGCCGCCGTAAATCACCAGGGTCGTATCATCGTCAATGCCGGCAGCCCAATTGAGACGTTCAAAGGACTCGCGGTCGAGGATATCCCGTGACACCGTATCACTGAGGTCCGTCTCCCAGTCGAAGAACGTCGCTCCAGGGATGTGACCCGTCTCGTAAGGCGTGTAATCTGACTCGGGGGTCACCGAGGGATTGTTTACTTCGAGTAGCCGATACTCTGCGTCTGGCTCCCGAAATTCGTCCAAATGCGACTCGATCCAATTCGCACTGACGAGAGCGTTTGTATTGCTGTCTGGCATACAAAGGATACTATCACCGTAATATAATACACCTTTTAGTAGCCGTGATTTGAACCGTCGGCTCTGACAAAGGAAAGAGGGAAAGCAACGACGTAATCTCGCCGCCTGCCCCTGTTCTTGTACAACCAAACAGTTCTTTTCGCCTACGCGAAACCAGTGAATGCTACCGTTATCAATATCCTGACTATTCTTTAGCGGCAACACGTACTCCAAACATGGAGACACAATATTCGACCAATGTACGGCATAGCGAATGAGGGGGCCCTCAAACGGGCGTTATCAGGTACTGACTACAGTTCAGGCTTTCAGCGATACAAGCAAATAATGACGGTTTTCATCGAGACCGGCACGGGTTACCGACGGCAGAAGGCTTGATTCACGGTAGAACGTGAACGAACCTATGGTCCATCGATATCCCCGTTGGTCTTCGCCGATTGCAGTCGTTCGATCCAAAGCGGGTCACGGAGTCAAAAGAAACGCTTCCCACCCGCAATCCAATGGTGAAAGAGAGGACCATGGTTGAAACATCTGAATCGAGTTCTAATTCGAAGGATCCGGGACATCTCGTCGATATTCCGGACGGATGTGGGTGTGTCGAGCTTTGGGAACGGCTGTCCGAAAATCGGGAATCTCAGGAGGACGAACCGAAATAGCAGGAGTCGTCTGACGGTGAAACCGATGATTAGACTCCGCTCGAAAAGTTAGGGAACCCAAATTGATATACGAGCAACCGCTAAATTGAGAGTAGCCGTCACAGACAGTTGACTGACATTCGACGCGAGGATAGGCAAACGCTGTTCAAGGACTCATGGAAAACGATTCGCTCCAGACAGACTCCGAACGTGGCGAACCGACGGGAGTCCCTGTTGTCCGGGGTGACCCAGAAATAACGGGGGAGCGCGCTGAAACGGCGGTCGAGTTCGATCCGAACGACCCCGAAAGTCTCACAGACGCCGAACAAGAGGTCCGGAAGTTTGGCACGGATTTGGAGAAATCATCTGCGTTCGAAATCCTTTGTGGCGCGGCCGCGTGTGCAACACTGGTACGTGGAGAACAATCCTATCGAAATGCCGCAGAACGGGCAGGAGACGAGGTGAGCGTGAATTTTCTTCGAAAATGGACTCGGGTTCACGATTTGCCACTCGAGATCCGGCGGTATATCGCTCTTCGAGAAATCGTTCCCTCGGCGGCCCAGCATGTAGCGAGAGTTGAAGGCGACGCTCGGTTCCTGCTCGCGTGGGCCATTATCGACCAGGATCTTTCCGTCCGTGAAGTTCGGTCAATCGCGAGTACGGTAAATGAAGGTGAGCCAATTCAGGAGGTCCTGGAACGGTTCGACGCCTTGCCGGGAGAAAAGCATATCTCCATTTCGACCGACAAATATCACGAACTCCGACTTGCCGCCGCCAAAGAAGCAAAAGATCTCGATTTGATCATCGAGGAAGCGATCGAAGTGTGGCTCGAAACGCAAGGCAATTCGTAATTGCGCTCCTTCAGCCGTTCTTGAGATTATATTTACTGCAAGAAACCACATTCAGCCATATGCGAATGGCTTTGATCAACGGGGGACCCAATCCATAGGGATGAAAACGACGATTCAAAACCGTTCAATTCAATCCTCGTCAACCAGCCTCAGGACGTTCTCTGGTTGGCACGAGAGGGACGCGACATCGGTCCGACGGAGCCAGTCGCACTTCAGAACGTAGTCGAGAAGGCCTGGGAGGTCGTCGCAGACGGCCTAGACGGGGCCGAACTGCAGTTTGCAAACGGCGGAACCCAGCTGCCATCAGTCCGTGCTGACGATGACCGACTCAGTCAACTCCTCGAAAATCTGCTTCGAAACGCGGTCGAACATAGCGGCGAGGACATTACTGTCACCGTCGGAGCGTTATCAGACGGCTTCTACGTCGAAGACAATGGCCCTGGCATACCAGCGGACGAACGAGACGCCGTATTCGACCCGGGATACTCCACTGCCGAGGAAGGAACTGGCTTCGGGTTGAGCATCGTCAAACAGGTAGCTGAGGCCCACGGCTGGGACGTTCGAGTGACCGACGGGTCCGCGAACGGGGCACGGTTTGAGTTTTCTGGCGTTGAGTTTACTGCTGGATAGATCCACTATACCGGTCACTTGGTTTCTGATAGATTTATGGTAATTAACAATCCGTTACTGATGAAAGAACACGTTTTTTGTCCAGGCCTCTGAAATCAAGTTATACCTAAGCATCATACATGTTATTTGGATGTTTACCGGGCAATTAAGAATCTACGAGGGCTTTAATAGGTGGTTGCACAAAGGGCCGGTAAGTGCTGGATGACCGTACACATTCTCATCGTTGAAGACAACCGTGAAATGGCCGATCTTTATGCCTTATGGTTATCCGACTCGTATACCGTTCATAAGGCATACACCGGCCGAGAAGCGCTAGAGTTGCTAAGTGAAAATATTGATATCGTCTTACTAGACCGAAAGATGCCTGGCCTCTCTGGGGATGCCATATTGGATCGGATCCGTGACCAGAACCTCGACTGTCAAGTCGCAATGGTAACGGCTGTGGACCCCGACTTCGATATCATCAATCTCGAATTCGATGCCTACATTACGAAACCCATCTCGAAAGATGAGCTTCAGGATTCAATCGACCGGCTCCTGACTCGTGCTGAATACGAGGAGCCCTTACAGGAATATTTCACCGCCCGGGCACAACAGGAAACGCTTGGACACGCTCAATTATCAAACTCTCTTAACATCCATCAGGAAGACGACGAGGGGAAGCCGAAAATAGACATGGATGAAGTAAGTGCACATTCTCTTCCACCGGCTATAGCCAATTTGGCAGACGAGTATGAAACCACCCTCGGTCATCGCGACCGATTTCTGCTGAAATGGCTGCATATAGTCTTTTCATTTTTTGCACTATCATCGGTCCACGAAGAGTTTGCCAAACAGGCGCGGGGTGACAAGACACTTGCAAGTATGTTCGTCATGCTTCTCGACGATATCGGTGAACGTCACAAAGATTTTGCTACGCTTACAGAAGTATCGAAGCTCCCTTTCGACCATCAGCCCGTCAATTATGACGCACCGGGTGTCAATGAAGCGTATTTGGAGATGGCTGAATCGGTATGGGACACGTTACAGTCGCGATTAGAAGATGCGCCTCGCTACGATGAGATCGAATCGCTCTTACAATTCGACCTTCGACAAGTGATTCACGCCATTCGATATTCGATGTTAGTGAGCGAGCGCCCCGAAATCGCTAATCTACAGGAATCCGAAGCAATTGAAACCCACAATATGATGATGCTCGCGTACGCTGAAATCGATCTTGCCTATTCACCTGGCGTTAAAAACGCGGAGTTGGGGAAGTTGCGGTCCCTGATTCTTCGTCTTCAGAAGATGGCCCGGATCGGAAACTGGATCACAACGTGGGAGCGAGAACTAACCGAACGAGACTTCAGTTCTGGTGTTATCGTCTATGCGCTCGAAAATGACATTATTTCTCCAGAGGATCTTGATGGGATTGCTGAGGACGACGAGCGCCGTGAACAAGTCGGTCGTGCAATTCGCCAAGCATCCGTCGAGGAAGTATTAATCGATCAGTGGCAAGATCGGTTAAATCGACTCCGGGAGAATCCCCCCGAGATTGATTCAATTAATGTGGAGGGACTTATTGATGGGATAGAACAGGTAATGGCGTATCATCTCGCCAGCCGGGGATTGAAGTAAACTGAGACCAACACCCTCGGAAGTCACCAATTCACGTTTGTTTTGGGTAGAGAGATTTCAAACGTCGCACCTCCCATTTCATTGTCGGTTACCTGAACATTACCCCCATAAATGTCGATAACGAGATCGACGAAATATAAGCCAAATCCTTCCCCATGTTGCAACTGATCTTTTTCCTCGCGACCGAAAATTTGCTGTTTTCGCTCATCGGGAATTCCCGGTCCATTGTCTGCAATGTTGACGATGATTTGATCCCTTAGTTCGGAGGTGTCAATTTTTATAACTGTGTCGGTGCGGTTGTGGATGACCGCATTTTCTAAGACATTTTTAATGGCAGTCGCGAACAGATCATTTACCGCCACTTTCTGGGTTGATAGTGATCCGACGATAAACTCTGCGTCGTCGTATTCGTCTTCAGCGCGGTTAATTTCATTCCGGAGAACGGTATCGAGCTGAGTCGCCTGAAGTGGTTGTTCGAACCCTTCAAACAGTACCTGTTCGAGGTCCTGTGCATTGTTACTCCGGCTAATGAGCCGGTCGACGATTTCCTGTATGTTGCTCGTATAGGCCGTAATTTCGGGATCCGAAATTTCGGATTCGAGAGTTTCTGCATAGCCCCGAATGAGAGACATTTCGTTTCGAAGATCGTGACGAAGGACGCGATGAATAACCTTGAGCGCCTGTTCATATCGACGCCGGTCAGTAAGGTCAATAAATATCCCACTATACCCTCGTTTCTCTCCATCCACAAACAGCGGGATTGTAGAGCCACGACCATAGACCATATCGCCTTGTTTTGTTTCGGCCTCGAAGAATCCCTCCCAGGACCGATTAGCATTGAGCAAATTAAGGACTTCTTGGAAGGTTTCGGGATCTGAAAACAGCATCGATGGAACATTGCCAATTAGTTCATCTCGCGAATATCCGGTAAACTCAACAACGGCGTGATTAACGTCTACTATAATGTAATCCGTGTCCGTTATGACCATTGGATTCTCTGTGTTGCGAAAAGCCTCTTCATAAAGTCGCAAATTGGAATCTGGCATTTCTTACCAGAGATTTGGCGTGCTTAGTTTTAAACCTGGTTAAATAACGGAAATGGATTTTTTTTGAATGTGCATAGTAAATAATGAGCCGGCCCTTCCAACCACGGATGTTTAATAATATCCTCTGCGCATATGTATGTCACCAGTCAATTGGATTTTCCGGGAATTATTTTTCTGAATGAACCCTCTAGGCCTTGTTTAGACGCTTGATTTCACGGGTTAGATCCCTCAATGAAGCGTTCGATGTTTTGGACCGCACATTTTATGACAAATTCATGGAATTGACCGAACCAGGTTCTTGCCCATAAC
>NZ_JAZKRK010000049.1:0-11049 GCF_036626455.1 Halodesulfurarchaeum sp.
CTACCGCTCAACCCCGCCCTGAAGGGCGAGGCTTGCGCTCGAAAATCACGTCAATTCATCCTCGACGAACTCCTCGTATTCCATCCCGTCGGTGTAGCGTTCGAGCTTCACTTCGGTGAGCGTATCGTGGTTGTTTTGGTCAGTTTGAAACACGATCAAAGCAAACCGGTACGCCGAATTTCGTCTCCTTTTGGCCGCTGGACATCGATTTGTGTCGTTGCGGACGGACCGCCTCTGTGGGCGCTAATCATCAGCGGTGTAGGCCCCACCCCGGGAGCGAACGCTTTCGACGCGGAGTAGATGCTCGTCGTGGGCGAGTCGGCAGCCAAGTCGATAGTCACCCACGCGGAGCTTCTTGAACGGCGAGTTCGTCAGTGGCTCGAGATAGTCGCCGGGTTCTCGCCACTCCGAAGACACCACCTCATCGAGTTTGTCCATTATCCGCTCCTGGGTGTCGTCGCCGAGTTGGGCAAACTGGTCTTCGGCCCGCGGAGAGAACGCCCAGTCCCAGTCGTCCTCACTCGTCATCGTGGCCGTAGGTCGCCCGCATCTCTTCGCTGGAGATCGCGTCACCCTCGGTGAGATCGGCTTCGCTGATCGCCAGATCCTTCCAGAAGCCTGCTCCTTCGGGATGGTTGACGGCATCGCGAAGTGCGTACCGGATGAACTCACTCCGGCTATTGAATCCTCGCTCGCGCCAGGATTCGTCGACGACCTCGAGGAACGACCGTGAAATCCGGAGGTTGATCCGATCGATCTCGGGGTCCTGGTCGTTGACGTCCGTCTCTGACATACACACGTATGTTTATCGCACGTACATATAGCCGTTGTGGGGGGACTACGACAGGATTCGCTTACCTACGGTGGAACAGTGGGATTCCACCGCCGGGATTCGAACCCGGACTTCCTGCTCTATTGAAAATGCGGTACGAGAAGCGGATCATAGTGTCTTGGCGAGTTTCTTGATGTTGTTGAGCGCGAACAGGAGGACGATCTCACGGAACTGTCGGTACCAGAACCGCGAACGCAGGGCGGAGTCCTGCGTTCGCTTGGCCGTTGAGTAGGACGTTTCTGCCATCCACCGTTGCGTGTAGCCCTTCGTCCGGATGAGGATGTCAAGTCCCATCCGTGAGGTAAACGCGTGCTTCCCAGGGCTGTAGCTGCAAGGCCCCGTCGAAGTCTGCCGGAACGGTATCGTTTGCGAGCGCGAGTTCAAGCCCGTCAACTGGGACGTCCTCGGACACGTCGATAGTCATCTGCTCGCCCGACCAGTTGAGGACGACCAGCCCGTGGGCGTCATCGAGCGTTCGTGTGTACGCGAACACTGACGGATGGTCCGGGTACAGCAGTTCGAAGTCACCGTGGACGAGCACGTCGCGCTCGTGGCGGAGCGCGATCAGTTCGCGGTAGTACTGCCAGACAGATTCGGGATCACGCTGCTCGGACTCGGCGTTGACCGTCCGGTAGTTCGGATTAAGCTTGATCCAGGGCTCGCCGTCGGTGAACCCGGCGTTCGAATCGGCGTTCCACTGCATCGGCGTTCTGGCGTTATCTCTGGCGATGGTCTCGATCGCGTCGCGGACGTCCTCGTAGGTGTCGGCGTCGCCGTCTTCGATCGCTTTTTCAACGAAGTTGATCGCCTCGATGTCCCGGAGTTCTGCGGGCGAGTCGAAGGGCGCGTTCGTCATGCCGAGTTCCTCGCCCTGGTAGACGAACGGTGTCCCCTGTAGCGTGTGTGTGAACGTCCCGAGTAGCGTGGCGGACTTTCGGCGATACTCGTCGTCGCCAAACCGGGATACCATCCGTGGCTGGTCGTGATTCGAGAGGTAGACGCTGTTCCAGCCGTCGTCGACGAGACCGGTCTGCCACCGGTCGATGATCTCCTTGAACTCGGTCAGCGACCACTCGGCGCCGTCCCACTTGCTGTCGCCGTCGCCGACACCGACGTGTTCGAACTGGAACACCATCGACAGACCGTCGCCGTCTTCGCCGACGTAGCGTCGCGCGTCTGCGACGGAGACGCCGGGGGTCTCCCCGATGGTCATGATCTCCCGATCGACGGTGTCGATGGTCTCCGTGATCATCTCGTCGAGGTACTCGTGGACGCGGGGCCCGTTCATGAAGTGTTCGTCTCCCACGAGTCCACCGGTCGGATCGCCGTCCGGGAGTCCCCCGCGCTTCGAGATGAGGTTAATCACGTCCATCCGGAAGCCATCGATACCGTGGTCGAGCCACCAGCGCATCATCTCGTAGACGTCCTCGCGGACGGCGGGGTTGCGCCAGTTGAGGTCGGGCTGTTTCTCGTCGAAGAGATGGAGGTACCAGGCCTCGCGTTCGTCGTCGTAGCTCCATGCGGGACCGCTAAAAAAGGACTCCCAGTTGTTCGGCGGTTCGTCGGGGTCGCCCTCGCGCCAGTAGTAATAGTCGTCGTAGGGTTCCTCGCCACGGCGGGACCGCTGGAACCACTCGTGTTCGTCCGAGGTGTGGTTGACGACCAGATCCATAATGAGTCGAATGTCCTGGTCGTGCAGTTCCGCCAGCAGCTCCTCCCAATCCCCGAGGTCGCCGTACTGGTCGTCGATGGCGCGGTAATCGCTGATGTCGTAGCCGTTGTCCGCCTGTGGAGATTGATAGACGGGGGAGAGCCAGACCGCGTCGACGCCCAAATCATCGAGATAGTCGACCTTCTCGACGATACCGGGGATATCGCCGATGCCGTCACCGTCGCTGTCGTTGAAACTGCGTGGATAGATCTGGTAGACAGTCGCCTCTTTCCACCAAGGACGGGAGCCCTTCTCAGTCGTCGACCTCGACGAAGTCCCGGATCGGTGCTGTCTCATTGCTCATTCGGCGTGTCAAGGGCTGCTCACTTAAGCCTGTCCAAAATCTTGAAGAAGATCTTCTACCAATACTTTTTTCACCCCGGTCTATGTACTCATCGATGATGCCTGGTATCAATGACGGGGCAAAGCGGCGTTCGCCCCTCTCGCGACGGCGGTTCGTGCTAGGCCTCGGCACGGCGGGAATCAGCGCGACACTCGCCGGCTGTGGCGGCAAGGAACGGACAGAGACAGACACCCCCACAGATGATGGGGGGCCGGACGATACGGGAACGCCCGAACAGATCGAGAGCGTCTCGCGGACGACTATCCAAGAGTTGGCGTACATCACCAATCAGACCCTGCCGGTGTTGCCGATCCAGGAGAAGCTTGCCCAGTCGTTCCAGGCGACCGACGACTGGAACGTTCCGGCGTCCGACAGCGACAAGATGCAGGTCTACTGGCCGACCAGCTGGCTCCCGCGAACGGGCGACTGGTCGCGCAAAGAAGGCGGTGACGAGGATCGGCTGACGTTCGCACAGTGGGCCGTTCCCGAGGACTCCCAGTACAACGTCTGGAACGGGAAAAACGACGGCGAGGCACGCCGGGCGATGTTCGACCGGTTCATGCGCAAAAACCTCGCGACCCAGGAATATCACCCGTATCTCATCAGCGACTGGGAGATCGACGGGACAACGGTCACGCTGACCGTCCGGGAGGGCCAGACCTGGCACAACGGCGATCCGGTCACCGGCAAGGAAGTGGCCAATCACATCAAGCTCGACCTCTACAACAGCGGTGGAGCCGGCGGGCTTGGGCCGTACATCCTCCCCGAGAAGGACATGAACAAGATCCCTGAGCGCGTCCAGGGCACCGGCGACCGCACCGCTAAGATCGAACTCGGCTGGCCGGTAAACGAGGACATCCTCCTGTCGCTGCTGGCCCCGATTCAGCTCCGGGCCCACGAGGGGACCTACGGCGAGTTCGTCCAGGCGCTGGACGACGCCGAGACCGAGGAGGAACGCTCGAACGCGCTGGGTAACCTCACCGACTTCACCGATCCCGAACCCGTCGGGAACGGTCCCTGGAAGTGGGAGGACGCCGACACCCAGCGGACGCTCGTCACGAAGTACGAGGGTCACCCTGACGCCGACCAGATCGACATTCCGGAGATCGAGTACCTTTACAAGCCCAAAAACCAGGGCCGCTGGCAGTCGCTCATCAACGGCGAAACCGACGGTTCGGCGACGCTGTTCGTGCCGTCGAACCAGACTCAGCGGTTCCCGGATCACATGCAGACCTCGCTCATCTCCCGGCACTGGGGGATGGGCATCGTATTCAACCACAACAAGGAACCCGTGGACGATCCACGCGTCCGGAAAGCAATCGCCCACGTGATCGACCGCGAGGCGACCGCGAAGAACTCCGGGGCGGGTACTGGCTCGAAGGTCGCGGTGACTTACCCCAGCGGCCTGACCGGGGAGTTCACCGGCAACATCGAGGGCCACTGGCTCGATGGCGTCACCGACGAGTTCGATACCTACGGGCGTAGCGAAAAGCAGACCGAGAAGGCCGCCGAACTGTTGCGCGAGGCCGGATTCGAAAAGCAGGGGGGGACATGGCAGAAGGACGGCGAGGCGCTGGAACTCCCAATCTACGGGCCTGCTGGCTTCTCCGACTGGGTCGCGGCCGCCGAGACGATGGTCTCCCACCTCCAGGACTTCGGGATCAAGGCCGAACCGATGATGCAGGACACCTCGACTTACTGGGGCGGCACGTACGTCGAAGGGAACTACAAGCTCGCATTGCAGGGCTGGGCGAACTACGACCAGTCACACCCGTACTTCCACTACGACTGGGTCTTCAACAGCGGCGACGCGACGGACTACTGGAACATGCCCAGCGAGTTCGAAGCCCCGATCCTGCACGATCAGGTCCGCGACGGTGAAACGGTCACGCCGACTGACCTGATATCAGAGCTGTCCGCGCCCGAGGAGTGATCACGACCAGTCACTAACGGTTGGGAACGCCCGAGACGTTTCCACCATAGTCCACCACTGGGCGTCCCGCGGTGGTCACTCAGTGGTCGACTGATACCGGCTTCACCCCGATTTCCGCTACCGAGTCAATGACAGGGTTCAACCACTACCGATTTCGCACCATCACCAGCAATTTGGCAATCTGATTATTCATGAATTACATAATCAAACGCCTCGGCCAAGCCGTCCTCACAGTGTTCGTCGTGGTGTCGTTCAGTTTCGGCCTCATCAGGCTCCTGCCGGGAGGACCGATGGACTACCTGCGCGCCCAGATCATCCAACAGGGTGGCAGCGGCCTCTCCCAGGAGGCCATCAACATGCGGATCGAGGCCCAGACGGGAATCGACGCCAGCGAACCGCTTCACGTCCAGTACGTCGACTACATGTTCGGCCTTGCCCAGGGGGATTTCGGCCAGTCAATCTGGCTCGGCGATCCCGTCGCAAGTATCCTCGGCCCGGCGATCCCCTGGACGGTATTCCTCACGGGAACGGCGCTGTTCCTGGGGTTCATCATCGGGATCACACTGGGCGCGTTCATGGCATACAAGGAGGGATCGCGGTTCGACGTGGGGGCCACCGGCATCGGCCTGTTCTTGAATTCGACACCGAACTACGTCGTCGGCCTGTTAGCGCTGACCTTCCTGGGCTACCAGTGGAAACTGTTCCCGACTGGGGGCCGCTACGCCTCCGAACTCAACGAGGGGTTCAACATCCCCTTCCTCCTGAGCGTGATCCACCACGGCGCCTTACCGATTCTGTCGATGGCGCTCGTCGCCTTCGGCGGGTGGGCGCTGAACATGCGGGGCAACTCGATCCGGATCCTCGGGGAAGACTATCTCCGCGTGGCCCGCCTGCGTGGGCTACCCACACGCCGGATCGCGATCCGGTACGTCGCCCGCAACGCAATCCTGCCGATGTACACCGGTCTGATGATCGCTATTGGCGTGTCGTTCGGCGGCGCGATCATCATCGAGAACATCTTCGCTTACCCCGGGGTGGGCTTCTACATGATCCAGTCCATCAACTCACGGGACTACCCGCTGATGATGGGCGCTTTCATCCTCATCACCGTCGCGATGGTTATCGGCATTACCATTGCCGATCTGACATATGGCTGGCTCGACCCCCGTGCCAGAGGAGGTGGTTCGCGTGAGTCCTACTGACGACCGTCACGACGCACGCGGCGATACCGACGACGAGCACGAAATCGACGATCCGCTCGTCGAGGGCGTCGGCGGCGAGACGACCCTGTCGACGGACACAGAGGGGTCGCCGATCACCGGCCACAATCATCGAGGACGGGCCGCGACCGATGGCGGCGTGGCCGTTTCGGACTTTGAGCAGATGGCCGAGTTCACGATGAGCAAGAACGAACGGCGCCGTCAGTGGCTCGAGGAGAAACTCATCGCGCCGGCCCGGATCGCCTGGAGCGACTGGCGTGCGCGTACGGGCCTGCTCGTGGTCGTCTTCTACCTGCTCATGGGTATTCTCGGCCCGCGAATCGTCGCGGCACCGAGCCCGAATCAGGGCCCGCGACTCCTGGGCGCGTTCCGGTCGATCGAACATCCGCTCGGGACGACGGCGAGCGGCGTCGATCTCGTCTCTCAGACCGTCTACGCGACGCCAGCAATGCTACTGATGCTCGCCTCCGGTGCCGTCTTCACGGTCATCCTCGGGACCGCAATCGGGACCGCAAGCGGGTACAAGGGCGGCCGATTCGACAACATCTTGATGACGTTCAACGACATGGCGATGACGATCCCGGGGCTGCCGCTGACGATCGTGCTGGCCTCCGCGCTCCAGATTGAGGGGCACCCGATCGTTATCGGTGTCCTCATCACCGTCAACGCCTGGGCCGGCCTGGCTAGGGCGATCCGCTCGCAGGTGCTGACCCTCCGAGAATCCGAGTACACCGAGGCTTCCCGGATCATGGGGATCGGCACGCCGAAGATTATCGTTGGCGACATCATTCCCAATCTGATGCCGTACATCACGATGAACTTCGTCCAGCAGGCCCGGGCGGTCATCTTCGGCTCCGTCGGGCTTTATTTCCTGGGCGTGTTGCCCTACACGAGTAACAACTGGGGCGTGATGATGAATGCCGCCGTCAACCGCGCTGGGGCGACCTCGTCGCTAATGGCGTTCCACTGGCTATTGGTGCCCATGCTGACGATCATCGTCCTCGCGCTCGGTCTCACGCTGCTGGCCCAGGGGGCCGACCGCATTTTCAACCCCCGTGTCCGGGCCCGACACGCCGAGACGATTGAGGACGACGGTGACCAGGGCGGCGATACTGGCGACGGTCCCTCGACGACGGATGCATTTGAGGACAGCCGAACAAGCGGTGACGAAGACGCAATTGGAGGCGTCTAATATGAGTCACGAATCGATATCAATACAGAGTGAATCGACCGATCCGATCATCGAAGCCCGCAACGTCAGCGTCACGTACGACCTCGAACATCAGGACGCAATGGTCTTAGATGACGTCGACGTCGACCTTCGCCGGAAGGAAGTCCTCGGCGTCGTCGGCGAGTCAGGCTCGGGCAAGTCGATGCTCGCAAACGCGATGATGGCCGCCGTCCAGAAACCCGGCATCACGACCGGCGAAATCCGCTACTACCCGGAGCCGGATGCCGACCCAGTCCACGTGCTTGACCTCGACGACGACGAGTTGCGATCCCTGCGCTGGGAGGAGATCTCGATGGTGTTCCAGGGTGCGCTGTCGTCGTTCAATCCCACGCTGACGATCGGCGGGCACTTCGAGGAGACGCTGAAGGCCCACGATTACGATGTCGAAGAAGGGATGGAACGGGCCCGGCAACTCCTCTCGGATCTGTACCTCGAACCCGACCGGGTTCTCCAATCCTATTCCCACGAGCTCTCCGGCGGGATGAGCCAGCGGGCGCTGATCGCACTCAGCCTGATCCTTGAACCGAAGGTCCTGCTCATGGACGAGCCGACGGGGGCGCTTGACCTGTTGATGCAGCGGTCGATCCTCAGTCTGCTCGAAGATTTAAAGGAGAAGTACGACCTCACCCTGCTGTTCATCACGCACGACCTGCCCCTCGTGGCGGGGATGGCCGATCGGCTGGCGATCCTCTATGCGTTCGAACTGGCCGAGATCGGCCCCAGCGAGCAGGTCGTCAGGGAGTCCAGACATCCATACACGCGAGCGCTGTTGAAGGCGGTCCCGAACCTGGATGCCCCGCTGGAGACGATGCAGCCTATCGGCGGGACGGCCCCGAATCCGGCACATGTCCCGGACGGGTGTCACTACGCCCCGCGGTGTCCGCTCGCGACCGAGGAGTGTATGGAGGAAGATCCGCCGTGGTACGACGTCGCCGAGGACCAGCAGTCGGCGTGTTTCCACCACGACGAGGCCGCCGAGACGATCCCGTTCGACGTGACGGAGTCGGCACTGGCCGACATGGCGGCCGACGCAGAGACGGCTGCCAGTGGGTGGTCCTTCGACGATGAGGTCGTGATGTCCTTAGACGACGTGTCGGTGCACTTCGAGCAGAACCAAGGCCTTCTCGCCTCGATGCGCGGCGAGTCCCAGCCGGTGCGGGCCGTCGACGACGTCTCGCTTGACATCCGTGAGAACGACGTGGTCGCGCTGGTCGGCGAAAGCGGCTGTGGGAAGACGACGCTCGGCAAGACCGTCATCGGCGTCCAGCGACCCACCCACGGCTCGGTCTCCTATCGCGGCCAGGACGTCTGGGACGCCAAGGACGGCCGCGGAGACGCCGACATCCCCCACGGTGAGATCCGGCAGGCCCTCCAAATCATCCACCAGGACCCGGGCGCGGCACTGAATCCGAACAAGAAGGTCCTGACGAGTCTGGAAGCGCCGCTGAAGCACTGGGAATCCGACATGTCGACCGAGGACCGCCGCGCACGGATCTTCGGGCTGCTCGATCGCGTCGGGATGCAACCGCCCCAGGACTACGCCCATCGGTTCCCACACCAGCTGTCGGGTGGCGAGCAACAGCGGATCGCGCTCGTCCGCGCGCTGTTGATGAACCCGGACGTCATCCTGGCCGACGAGGCCGTTTCGGCCCTTGACGTCTCCCTGCGCGTCGAGACGATGGATCTGCTGCTCCAACTGCAGGAGGAGTTCAACACCTCCTTCGTGTTCATCTCGCACACGCTCTCGAACGCCAGGTACCTGGCCGAGAAGGCCGACGGCCGGATCGGGATCATGTACCTCGGCGAGATCGTCGAGATCGGGCCGCCCGAGGAGGTACTGGGCAATCCCCAGCACCCCTACACGGAAGTGCTCCGCTGGGCGACCGCCGATCTCGACCCCAGCGCCCAGGAGATCGAGGACCCGCCGGTGCGGTCGATCGACATCCCAGACCCGGTCGATCCACCTGCAGGCTGTCGGTTCCACACGCGCTGTCCGGAGGCCCGCGAGGTCTGTACCCGGGAAGCCCCGGATCTGGGCAACGACGAATCCACTCCCGGTAAGCGTGCGGCAGCCTGTTTCCGGACCGATCCCGGCCACGCCTACTGGGACAGCGAACCGCTCCCGGATGACCAACCAGTGCCAGCCGAGGTCGAGGACTGAGATGGCTCGAAACTGGGCACGGTCGCGGCAACGTTCGCGAGACTGTCCAGGAACGCCCCGCGATGCCTGCCCCATGCGGATCTACCGGAACGTTTACCTCACGGCGATCAAATCGTCGGGCACTGCCATGCTTGGGGTGACCGACGCGTGACTGACGTCCGACAGGCGTTCTTCTTCGCGAGCGTCGTCCTGCTGGTCTTCCTGGCGTTCTCGATCCCGACGATCGAGCCAGGAAGCCCGACTTTCGTGATTACCATCATCTCCGGCGTGATGCTCCTCGTGACGCTCGTCGGCTCGGCGACCCTCATCTACGTCGACTGGGACCCGTTCGAGAAACTCCTCAGTGACAGGGACTAAGCCGATCAAAGCATAATACATCAAACTGACAACCCAGAGAGACCCAATGACACAACCATCGATCACGGACGAACCGGATATCAGAGAAGAACTCGCCGTCTTCGGGTTCTCGGACACGGAGATCGATGCATATCTCGCGATCCTGGCACAGGACGAGACGACGACCCGAGACGTTTCCGAGGAGGCTGACGTGACCCAGCGGGCAGTCTACAACATTGCCGAGCGACTCGCTGATCGCGGACTGGTCCGGGTCAAAGAGCACGCCTCGCCGACTATGATCAAGGCGGTGCCACCGGGAGAAGCCATCGCAAACCTCTCGGAGCGCCTCGAATCGATCCAGCCCAGCTTAGAGGAAACGTACGCCCAGACGGCGACCGAGTCCCCGGAGATCCAGATCGTCAGGGCCCGTGAGACGGCGATAAAGCGGCTACGCGAGTCGATCGAATGTGCCGACCAGGAGATCGCGATTGCGATCCCCGAGAACGTCTATCCCGAGATCGAGGCAGATTTGCGGGCTGCCAAAGAGCGGGACGTGTTCGTCCTTCTGTTGTTGGTCGAATGTGAGGATCCCGACGCCATCGATCGCGACTACGGACCCGTCGCCGACGTCGTCCGCTGCTGGGGCCAGACCCTCCAGTTCCTCTTCGTCACCGACGACGACGACGCGATGATCGGCGAGGCCACGATCATGGGCGGGACGCACGTCGACGAGCACGCGGTGTACGTCTCGGAGGGAAACCTGGCCGGGTCGATCTTCAGCGTCTTCATCGGGGCGTTTTGGCCGGCGGCCACTGAACTGTACGTCACCGACCCCGACCCCCTTCCGAAGACCTTCGAGTGGTTCCGCGACGCGACGTTGCAGGCGATGTTGCACTTTCAAAACGGGGTCGAGTTGCACGCGGAGATCGACCCGGTCCGTGGCGAGCACCTCTCGGGGACGATTATCGAGGTGAACCAGCCGTTCATCGAACCCCGCACGAACACGTTCTCCCTCCAGAACAACCTCGTCCTCGATACGGGCCGGGAGACAGTCAGCATCGGCGGTCCCGGATCTTTCCTCGAGGAGTACGAAGCCGAATCGATCACGCTCACCCCCGACTCCTGACCATCTGAACAGCGACCAAGAAAACCAATTCACCGACCATGACAGCAACTGATCCAGAGCCACGAGCATTAGCAACGAGACACGTCCCGGGCTTCGACCCGGTCGCCCACGACAAGGCGGACAGTCACGACGGACGTTCATGAAGACAACTGGTAT
>NZ_JAZKRK010000050.1:0-10997 GCF_036626455.1 Halodesulfurarchaeum sp.
ATCGACCGAAACCGATGCTCCCGGTTGCCGATCGCCCCATTTTGGAGCATACTATCGAAGCCGCACGATCAGCCGGGGCCGACCGGATCATCCTGGTCGTCGGCTACGAGGCCGAGACCATTCGCGATCATTTCGGCTCGAACTGGGACGGCCTCGAAATCGAATACGTCAAGCAAGAATCCCGCGAGGGCACTGCTGACGCACTCAGACAGGCTGCCGAGGTGCTGGATGGGAATACATTCGCGGTTCTCAATGGCGACGGGTTGTACGACCCTCAGTCGCTCCGGCAGGTGTTCGAGTCCGGGCCGTCAGTCGGAGCGATGCGAGTCGAGGACCCGACTCAGTACGGCGTTCTCGAACTCTCGGATGACGATTCTCAGGTCATCGGTGTCGACGAGAAACCGGCCGACCCACCGTCAGATCTTGTCAACACTGGCGCATACGTGTTCCCGGGCGCGGCAATCGACTGGCTCGACGTCGAGGCAAGCGAGCGAGGCGAACGCGAACTGACTGAGGTCCTCGAACGGGCCTGTGCGGAGTCCTCGGTCACACCCGTCGAAATGGAGCAGTGGCTCGATGTCGGCCGGCCCTGGGAACTGTTGGAAGCGAACGAATGGCTGATCGGCGAACGGTCCAGAGCCATTGCGGGGAACGTCCACCCTGGGGCCGTCCTCCAGGGTGCAGTCGTCGTCGAGCCGGGGGCGACAGTCCGCTCCGGAGTCGTCGTCGAAGGCCCAACTATCATTCGGGAAGGGGCGACAATCGGTCCAAATGCGTATATTCGCGGCACCACGCTCATCGATCGCGACGTGCAGATCGGTCACTCCGTGGAGGTGAAAAACAGTGTCGTCATGCCGAAAACGAGTATTTCACATCTCTCCTACGTCGGTGACAGCGTGATCGGATCGGACGTCAATTTCGGCGCGGGCACGACCGTCGCGAATCTCAGACACGATGACCGGACCGTATTGACGACGGTCAAGGGCGAGACAGTCGATACCGGCCGCCGGAAGTTCGGCTGTGTGTGTGGCCCAGAAGCAAAAACAGGAATCAATACGAGTCTCAATGTCGGTGTCGCGCTCGACGCAGGTGTAACGACTGAGCCAGGATCGGTCGTGAAACGGGACTGATTTCCGCCGATTGGAAGGATACGTTTTTGCCCCCGGCCCCGCGAGTCGATGGTAATGGAGGAGGACGGGGACGTCTGCGTGCTGATTCCGACGCTTAACGAAGCCGAAACTATTGGCGACGTTATCGAGGGGCTTCAAGCGGTCGGACTCGACAATATTCTCGTCATCGACGGCGATTCTGCGGACGATACCGTCGAAATCGCCGAATCGGCTGGGGCCACCGTCATTGTTCAATCAGGGAGCGGGAAGGGACAGGCCGTCCGCGAGGCGCTCGACCACATTGATTCGAAATACCTCCTCATGCTCGATGGGGACGGAACCTACGATCCGGCACAGGCCGAACGGTTACTTGAACCCCTCCGGTCGGGCGAAGCCGACCACGTCGTCGGCAATCGCTTTGCCGATATGGAATCGGGGGCGATGACCCGGTTGAACAAAGTCGGCAACAAACTCTTCAACGCCGTCTTTCGACGGGTCCACGGTGAGGACCACGGAGATATTTTGTCCGGCTACCGGGCATTCACGCGAGAGTCCTTCGACCGGATGCATTTGACAGCAGCGGGCTTTGGCATCGAGACCGAGATCGCCGTGGAATGTGTGAAACGGGGGCTCGATGTGGCTGTAGTCCCGATCACGTACCGGGCTCGGCCTGCGGAGTCCGACCCAAACCTCAGCCCAATCGCTGACGGTGGGCGCATCCTCCTGACGCTGTATAGCCTCGCAAAGACGACGAACCCGCTGTTCTACTTCGGAAGTATCGGAGCGGTGATTTTCGGGGGCGGCGTGCTCGTCGGAGGATACGTCGGTGTCGAATTCTTCACCCAGGGAATCTCTCACGAGATTTTAGCGGTTGTGGCAACCCTGGGACTGCTCCTCGGCGGTCAGTTGATCTTGTTCGGCTTTCTTGCTGATATGCTGGCCAGCCTGCACCGGGAACGGCTTCGGCGACTCGACGAAATCGACGATCGGCTCGAGGATTTAGAATAGGGATTTCAGGCCGGCAACCCAGGCCTGTGGAAGCCGACGTCGAGCGCCATTGAGTGCCCGATCGAGCGCTCGCGTTGCGTGTTCGTCAATCCCTGGGCCATGCCCAACGAGGATTCGATCAGGATTCACTTGTCGAAGGTTCTGGGGTGGTGACAGGCGAACCATGGGATGGACGCCGATCCGCTCGGGACCGGCTGTGAAGTACGAGGCATTCCCGAGGACATCGGCAGTCAGGAGCGTCTGTCCGTCATAGAGTGCGGCTTCACTCCAGCCGGGCCAGCTGAGTGTTCGGATGACCTCGACGTCTTCCCCTGGGAGTGTTGCCCCCAACATTTCTGTCGGTGCGTCAAATTCCCTGTCGACGTAGGGTGGGTGGGAGAGCGGAACGTCAAAGCGCCTGGCGAAGGCTGCTGCATCACGTTCGTGCCGATCGAGGAGGACAGCGACCCCTTTTACCTCACCCAGGGCCTCGATTTCCGCGTCGATTCCCGGCGCATCGACCGGGTCGACGATCCAGACCCCATCCCCGAAGTCGATGGCGTGGCTGGCTCGTTGCATCGTTTCCCCAGGATGGGCGAACCAGCCGAAACCGCCGTCGAATCGATCGACGATTTCGGGTTCGACGGTGGTCTCGTCGTCTTTGAAGGGCATACCTGATTTACGGTCCGACACCTGTTAACGATTTGCACCGCGGAAAATCGGTCTGAGCGCTGTGGCCCTTCACAGTCGGTCAGTATCGATGGGGATGCCAGGGGGACTCATAACGAGAAATCGTCGAAAATGAGTCAACGAGCCGCCTCCCTCTTTGACGTCCCGAGCGAACCCGGCGGCCAATTCGTTCAGATCGCCTTCGATGGCGAGCATGAGGACGTTTCCGGCCTCGATTTCGGCCAGCCATTCCTCGTCGGGAGTGGTTCCATCAAGCGTTCCCAAGACGACACGACCACCGAAATCGCCCTCCTCGGCGTCTTCGATATCGAGTTCCTCCTCGGCGTCGCGAAGGTCGAGGCTGAAATCGCTCATTGAGAACCGAAAGGCCGGGAACCGGGATAAACGTTCGTTCCCGATCAGCGGATAACCGTTTGGTCACCGTCGAGAATTTCGACGCTTGCATCGCTGTCGCTTGCTTCGACAGCCGCCTGGAAATCTGTGGGGTCCTGCTCGATTGGCGGGAAGGTGTCATAATGCATCGGAAAGGCCCGGTCAACCCCGAGCCACTCAACTGCGATAGCAGCCTGCTGCGGACCCATGGTGAAGTGATCCCCGATCGGGACAGCGACTGCATCGGGGTCGAGATGGCTGCCGATGACATCTCGCATCTCAGTCATCAGCGCGGTGTCACCGGCATGATAGAAGGTCGTGGCCTCGGACGCGTCCTCAGCTGGATCCCCGTCGCTGATCAGAAAGCCAGCCGGCATCCCGGCCGAGTTGGCGTAATCGGTTTCGATGCCGTTGGTATGGTCGGCTCGATGCATCGTCACGAATGCGTCTCCACATTCGACTGTTCCCCCGAGATTCATTCCGATTGTGTCGTTCACCCCATACTCGTCACCCACGTATGCCGCGAGTTCCGGGGTTGCGACGACCGTGCTATCCGGAAATTCCGGAACGTGGGCGATATGATCCGCGTGGCCGTGTGTTAGCAGGACGAAATCCGGCTCCCCAATGCTTGCTGGCCCGAGTTCGGTGTGTGGATTGTCGAAAAACGGGTCGATCAGCAGGTTCGTTTCACCGACTGTCACTGCCCAGGTCGAATGGCCGTGCCAAGTGAGTTCCATAGACGAAGATTGCAGGAAACGTGGCAAAAACGTGACGCCGATGGGCCCGATTCTCGGAACGCTTAGGCCACGGGGGGTCAAATCGGAGTGCATGCGAACTGTTCGCTTTCGGGATCCAGCGGGGGCAACCCGTGTCGGCGAGTGGACCACTGCCGGTATCGAATTCGGGGGTCAGGTCTACAATCTGGATGCAGTCGATATCTTGCCCCCAGCCGAACCGACCAAGATCATCGCGATCGGGTTGAACTACGCGGATCACGCCGAAGAGCGCAACTCGGAAATTCCCGACCGGCCATTACTTTTCCTCAAAACACCGAATACGGTTGCTGGACATGGAGATACGATCACCTTGCCCGCAGGCAAGGAGCGAGTCGATTACGAGGCCGAATTCGGCGTGGTGATCGGCGAACAGGCTCGAAACGTCGCTGAATCCCAGGCCTGGGAGTTCGTGGCCGGGTTCACGGCTGTCAATGACGTGTCGAATCGCGACGACCAAGAGCGCGAACAGAACTGGGTCCGCGGAAAAGCCTTCGACGGAGCCGCGCCGATGGGCCCAGTCGTCGCTGATCCTGAAGACGTGCCCGAGGACGCGACAATCGAACTCCGGGTGAACGGCGAGGTCCGCCAGCATTCCTCCCGGGCCGAGTTCATCTTCTCCGTGCCTGCACTCGTTGCGGAGATTTCCTCGTATATGACGCTCGAACCGGGAGACGTCATTAGTACGGGCACACCCGCTGGCGTCGGCCCCCTGTCAGATGGCGATACCGTCGAAATCGAGATCGAAGGGGTTGGCACACTCAAACACGGCGTGAGACGGACCGATGCGGCGTCGAGGTAACCAACCTTAAGACTCGCCGCAAGTATCTTTTGTTTATGGAACCACGGGATCTCTCCGATCACACGGAGTACGTTGCGGGCCAGGGGATCGAAGAGGTTGCCCGCGAACTCGGGAGGGACCCCTCGGAACTCGTGAAACTCGCGTCGAACGAGAATCCGTTCGGTCCGAGTCCCAAGGCGGTCGACGCGATTCGCGAATCGGCCCCTGGGGTCCACCACTATCCCAAATCGGCTCACACCGATCTGACCGAGGCGATTGCAGCAAAGTGGGCTGTTGATTCCTCACAAATCTGGCTCTCGCCGGGCGGAGATGGCGCTCTCGATTATCTGGCCCGGGCGATGCTCGAACCGGGCGACACAGTCCTCGTTCCCGACCCGGGGTTTGCCTACTACGAGATGTCGGCCCGGTTTCACCACGGGACTGTCAATCGCTATTCGATAGTCGAGGCCACGGACTTCGCACTCACACCTGAAACGGTTCTGGACAGCTATCAGGGCGAGCGCATCGTCTACCTCACGAGTCCACATAATCCACTCGGGGGCCAGTTCACAATCGAGGCGGTTCGGGAAATCGCAGCAGCGACGGACGACGAGACCCTTGTGATCGTCGACGAGGCCTACGGAGAATTTGCTGAGGGAGAGAGCGCCAGAACGCTTCTCGATCAGCGCACGGATATCGCCGTGTTGCGAACCTTCTCGAAGGCCTACGGACTTGCCGGACTTCGACTGGGCTATACAATCGTTCCGAGCCCCTGGGCGGATGCGTACGCACGGGTCAACACCCCGTTTGGCGTCAGTTCGATTGCGTGTATGGCGGGACAAGCCGCGCTCGAAGACGACGAACACGTCGAGAGAACGGTGGAGACGGTCAAGTGGGCCCGGGAGTACATGCGCTCGGAGATCGAGGCCCCAGTTCACGAGAGTCACGGGAACTTCGTCATGGTCGAGGTCGGGGACGGAACGGCAGTGGCCGACGCGATGCGGGACCGGGGCGTCATCATTCGTGATCTGAGTAGTTTCGGTCTCCCAGCCCACGTTCGGATCACTGCTGGCACGAACTCGGAGACCAAACAGGCGGTCCGAGAACTCAACGAGGTGCTTGAATCGTGAGAGTGGCCGTGACGGGGACCCCTGGGACGGGGAAGACGACGGCGACCGACCGTCTCGAGACCGACCTCGAAGTCGTTCATCTCAACGAAATCGTTCGTGAGGAAGGCCTCGACGCCGGGACAGACGAAAAACGAGACAGCGTGGTCGCTGATTTGGATGCGGTAGCCGAGTACCTCACCGATCGAGATGATATCGTTGTGGAATCCCATCTCGCCCATCACCTGGATGTGGACCGCGTCGTGGTTCTGCGATGCGACCCAGAAAGGATCGAAACACGACTGGCCGACAGGGGCGAATCCCCGAAAACACGTCGGGAAAACGCGGAAAGTGAAGCCCTCGATCTCATTCTCTCAGAAGCGGTCACGGCTCATGGCGAGGAGTCGATCTACGAGATCGAGACGACCGAGCAGACACCGGACAAAACTGCACAGGCCATTGAAGCAGCGATCGCGGGCACCCGTGAACCGAGTGCTGGGACCGTCGATTACACATCGTATCTATGACACTTGATAGACTCAGACCGATCGCGAACCTGTTTCTCGACCCCTTTGTCGGGACTGCCAAGCGGATCGGGCTGTCACCTGACGAGATCAGCCTACTCGCGTTCCTCCTTGCCGTGGCAGCGGGGATTTCGTTTTTGCAAGCCCGTCCGACCTGGTACCTTGCCGGGGCGATATTTGTGTTCCTCAACGGCTGGCTCGATCTCCTTGATGGCGCCCTGGCCCGCGAGCTGGAGACCGATTCACAGGCCGGGAATCTTCTGGACCACGTCTTGGACCGATATGCTGACATAGTGGTTGTCGCGGGCCTTGCTGGGGGCCTCGGTCAGTTCGCGCTGGGATTTGCAGCCATCACTGGTGTCCTTCTCACCTCGTATCTCGGGACACAGATCGAGGCTGTGGGTCTCGAACGCGAGTATGGCGGCTTGCTTGGTCGGGCTGATCGGCTGGCGCTGGTTGGGCTTGTCGCTGTCATTGTTCCGTTTTATCCGGCAATTGCGGGCATCTCCCTTGTGGCGATCCTGCTGGCAGTCCTGGCAGTCGTGGGTCACGTTACCGCAGTACAGCGCTTTGTCGGGGCCTGGGGAGAACTATGATAGACGGGTCGCACGATTTAAGGCCGGTGGCAGGTAATCATTCGCTATGGTTCAGTGTGAGATGTGCGGCGCCGAGACACAGTCCCCGAATACGGTCAAAATCGAGGGCGCCGAGTTGCAGGTCTGTGCTGACTGTGCCGAGTTCGGCACCGAAGTCAAGACCCAAGAGACGAC
Organism: Halodesulfurarchaeum sp.; assembly: GCF_036626455.1. Classification (NCBI taxonomy): domain Archaea; kingdom Methanobacteriati; phylum Methanobacteriota; class Halobacteria; order Halobacteriales; family Halobacteriaceae; genus Halodesulfurarchaeum; species Halodesulfurarchaeum sp. The sequence goes on from NZ_JAZKRK010000050.1 coordinate 7,113, forward strand.
GACCACGTCGACGAAATATTCGACGAACAAGAGCGGTACGAGTTCTTCGACTGGCTCATCGGCGACCGGTGGCAGCGGTGGCTCGAGTGGGCGTCGCCGGGACCTCTACGACGAAATGGAGGAACTTGCCGAGGATTACGACGACCGAATTCGTAATGCGCGGGAGAGCAGGGACCTTATGCAAGAAGAACTGGCCGACCAGATAAACGAGAAGGTTAGCCTCATCCGCAAACTCGAACACGGTGATATCCTCCCGAGCGACGAGGTCCAATCCAAACTCGAGGGCCATTTCGACATCTCGCTCACGGCGGCAACGGAATCCGGTGACGAGGAATGGGATTCTGGTGACTCGGATTCCGGGCTGACTCTCGGTGACATGGTCGAACGGAAGGACTGATCGCAGGGAACGATTCCCGACACCGGACCGAACCACCAATCTTTTTCGCCATCCGGGGAGTCCCACAGGTATGTTCATCCTCGTCAATTTCAAAGCCTACGACGTCGACCCCGTAGCAATTGCAACGGCTGCGGCCGCTGTCGATGCCGAAACAGCGACGAATATCGGAGTCGCTCCCCAGGCGGCGGATATCGGTCCTGTCTCAGAGACCGGTGCCACTACCTGGGCCCAACATACGAGCCCGGTTGAGCCGGGGAGCCATACGGGCCAGCCACTTGCCGAGGGGTTGGCTCGAAACGGTGCGACAGGGACACTGATCAACCATTCCGAACGGCGGCTCACCCTTGCAGAAATCGATGCGTCCATCCGCGCTGCGGAGCGGGCCGGACTCGACACGATCGTTTGTGCGAACAATCCCGACCAGATCGCTGCGGTCGCGGCCCTTGGGCCCGACGCGGTTGCTGTAGAACCGCCCGAACTCATTGGAAGCGGGACACCTGTGAGCCAGGCCGATCCGTCGATCGTTTCTGACGCTGTCGAGGCTGCAGCGGGCGTCGATCCGGCAGTCGATGTCTACTGTGGGGCTGGAATCAGCACGGCCGAAGACGTCGATGCCGCGGCGGACCTTGGGGCGGACGGGGTCTTGTTGGCTAGCGGCGTTGCAAAAGCCGAGGACCCGGCTGCAGCGCTTGACGGCCTTGTTACCGAATAACTAACTCCTGGTTCACTCCGAACTATCAAAGGATTCGATGCGGGATTGGCCCCGAACCTCACTCTCTGTTTCACCACTGTGAGCCTCCGCATCCGGGTCGTCGGCCCAGTCTTCGAGGCCAGCCTGTTCGTTGTCGGCAAAGCTGAGATTGGAGACTCGGACTCCCAGTTTGCGGACTCGCCGGTCTTCGAACTCCTCGAACAGTTTCTGGGCGGTTTCACGAACCAGCTCGGGATCGTCGACGGGGCCGCTGAGCGAGCGTTCCCGAGTATGCATTTCGAACGGTGGTTCGATGACTTTGATACCAATCGTCCGGTACAGGGCCCCTTTGTTCGTGGCCCGGGCAGCGACAGCCCTGGCAAGAGCCGCCAGTTGGTCACGGGCCCGTTCTGGATCCGAAATCGGCTCACCGAAGGATGATTCTCGCGAGAGACTTTTTGCGCGGCCCCTGGATTCGACTTGCCGCTCGTCGATCCCTCTGGCGCGAAAGTGGAGGTCGCGGCCCCGTTCGCCGAACTGGTCGGTTATCGTCTCGAGATCGGCATTCGCGAGGTCTCCGATCGTTTCGATGCCCAGATCGTGAAACGTGCTCGCGCTCTTCGGGCCGACCCCATGAAGGTCTTTTATTGGAAGGGGGTCGAGGAAGTCCTGTAGATCGGGCGGCTTGATGACGGTCAATCCGTCGGGTTTGTCGTGATCGGAGGCGATTTTCGCTGCGCTCATGTTCGGAGCGACACCCACGCTTGCCGGAACGCCCACTTTGCGCTCGATCCGTTGTTTGACGTGCCGACCGAACCCCTCCGCAACTTCCCAGGCGGTCCGATCGGTGACATCCAGGTAGGCTTCGTCGATGCTGACCTCTCTGACGGTCTCTGCGAGTTCGTACAGGATCTCCTTGACGTCTGCGGCGATCGATTTGTAGTACTCGTGATCGACTGACCGATAGTACCCGACTGGGTCGGTGTCCGACTCGGCTTGCTCATCTGGCGGCGCGGACGCTCGTGGCAACTGGTCAAGAGCTTCGGAGATGGGTTGTGCACTTTCGACGCCGTACTCGCGGGCTTCGTAACTGGCCGTCGCGACTGCGCCGATGGTGTCACCGGGTTCGTAGCCCATTCCGACAACAACTGGCTCACCGTCAAGGGCAGGCTCCTGCAGTCGCTCACAGGATGCGTAAAAGCAGTCCATGTCGACGTGGAGGACGATGGCTGGCTCGCTTTCAGTGGCCCCAGGGAGCCGGCCCTCGCGAGGCATATCGCAGACTCTGCACTGCGTGCATATAACCACCCTGTCCCACGCGAAAATCGGTCTACTGCTCCGCAGCTAGACGCCTTCGATACGGGTGCCCTTTTGACGACATTCTTCGAGGCCGTGTTTCGCGGCCATGCCAGCGTCGTGGGCAGTCGTGCCCGTCCCGATACCGACTTGAAGGGTCACATCGGCAGTTGCTTCCACATGTTTGATGATCGATTCGTACTCCGCCTCCTCGAGGTCCGGACAGACTGAGATGACGTTGTCGCCCCCGACGAAGAAGGCTAGCCCGCCGTATTCGTCATGTAGGTGTTGCATGAGCGTGGCGTAGCCCTGTTCGATCTGGATGAACGTCGAAAACGCGTCGAGTTCGTCAGTGTACTTTCCGGTCGCATCGATCACGTCGAAATGGGCGATGTGGACGTCATCGTCAGTTCGGTCCTCGGAACCCAGCGCGTTTCCGAGAAGTTCCTCAGTTCGGTCCTGATCTTGCGCACTCCCGCGCTCCTGGAGCAGAGCGGTCGCCTCGATCAACGCTTCGCCAGGGGACGGACCGTGACCGATTGCCATGCTGATCGTGACCGGATAGCGGTTGCCCATCGATTCTTGGATCCGTGCGTGGTCCGAAACATCGACCCCGTTAGTCACTGCGATAATGTTGTCGAACCGGGTGAAAAAGACGTACCCACCGTTGTTGCCGAACTGTTGGGAGAGGTCCGCGAACAAACGGGATTGCAGTGTCTGGAGGTCGACCTCCCGGCGCGGTGACGGAGTAACCGTCCACGGGCCGTAATTATCGATCTGGATGAGAGTGACCTGCGTGTTCGTCACGATATTCGTTTGTTTTCGCGGGCCGGGTTAACTTGTACGGTTCCGGATGAGCCCGGCCGCGGATCTGGACCCGTGGTAAATCGTTCACACAATCGGATTTACGACAACTAATATAACTAATAACATTCACATTATGTCATAGGTAAACCTAATTACGTTACGTTTATGGTGGTCGGATACCAAAATCGAGATATAATGAACCGGCGTCGGTTTCTCGGAGCCATTGGGACAGTCGGGAGTGGGGCCGTTGCCGGCTGTTCCACCCTCGGGAGCACGGCCCCAGGAAGTAGTGTCACTCTCGCGTACGACGCTGCGCCCCCACATTTTCAGGCGGTCGTGATGGACCAGGAAGGGTGGTTGGACGAGATGGCTGCCGAGTACGAGTCAACGGAAGCCAGTTGCAATAGTATCGTGCAATTACTCGTCTCCGGAAACGCGGATATCGGAATGATCGGAACCGTTCCTGCGCTGGTGGTGGCCGATTCGGACACGGAAGCGTCTGTGGTCTCTGCGAGTTCGACGGACGCCTTTGTCGTCATGATTTCAGCAGCGGTCGCCGACCGGTTTGAGACCAACGCAGACGGTTTTGCGGGGTTCCGCGAGGAGTACGGACGAAGATTCAAGCTGGGGACCTACCCAAAGGGCAGCGTTTCCGACATTACCGCACGGTACTGGATCACCGAAGTCCGTGGGG
>NZ_JAZKRK010000051.1:0-10791 GCF_036626455.1 Halodesulfurarchaeum sp.
CCCGTCGGTATAGTCGTTCCCCGCTTCGATCGTTTTCGAGACTGTGGTTTCAGCACTGCCTCGTTGGCCGGATTCGACATTATCAATTGATAAAACCACTGACCAAGCACAAATCGTCGTTTGACTTTGTCCACAACCGTGGAACGGCACGTCCGTTGTGACGCGATTCGCTAGATACAACAAAGGAAAGCCGGCGTGTCACTCCCCAACGATCAACTCAGTCCGGGTGAGCCAGACGGCAACCAGGATTCCCCCGGCCGCAACGAGGAGAAAGACGACCGAGATGACGTTGACTTCGGGAGTGACGTTGTACCGGATCTGGTCCCAGATATAGACAGGGAGCGTCGTCTGTCCCGAGCCCTTGACGAAGTACGTATAGACGAACTCGTTGAACGAGAGCGTGAAGGCCAACAGCCCACCCGCCACGATTCCCGGCATCACGTTTGGGAGTGTAATCTCGACGAACGTGTGAAGTTCGTCGGCGCCCAGATCCTTTGCGGCCTCCTCGAGTTCCCGATCAAAGGTGAGAAATGTGGGGAGGATGACCAGAGTCGCGAACGGGATGGTCCGGATGACGTGAGCGACGACGGTGTTCCAATATCCCGAATCGAAACCGATGACACCGTAGAACAGGACCAGAGCGATACCGGTGACGACGAGGGGAACGATGATCGGTAATGTCGCAAGCATCCGCAAGACCCCCTTCCCAGGAAACGGCAGGCGGTCGACCGCATAGGAGATGAGCGTCGCCAGCGTGACGGTGATGATCGTCGCGATGGGTGATATCTTGATCGTGGTCAAAATCGACCGGATGGCCGCGTCATTACCCAAGAACTGCCAATACCACTCCAACGTGAGTTCCTCGGGCGGGAACGACAGGACACCGCCGGCGGCGAACGACATGAACACGAGCACAAAAATCGGGACCCAGAGGAAGGAGAACACGACGAGCATCGTGACCTGCGCAAGCCGGTTTGCGTGTATCTCGACGAACCGTTCCAGCGGAGTCGGGACCATATCAGTCGCGATTTCGACGGCCCGAGAGACCATCCCCACCATCAGCCCTCACCCCCGATGAGATTTGCCCCGGCTTTCCCGGCTGCAATCAGTAACGCGACGACGATGGCCGAGAGGACCATCCCGATGGCGGCACCGAACGGCCAGTTGAATGCGGTCTTGAACTGGTTCTCTACGATCATCCCGATCATCACGTTGTTCGTCCCGCCGAGGAGTCGCGGCGTCAGGAACGATCCGAACGTCGGGATGAATACCAGAATCGTCCCGGTCACGACACCGTTTATTGTCGTCGGTAACGTCACCGTAAAGAACGCTTTCACCGGACCCGCCCCGAGATCCTTTGCCGCCTCGATGAGATCGGGGTCCATATTGGCGAGACTCGCGTAGAACGGCAGTATCGCGAGAGGCAGCCAGACGTACGTGAACCCGATGAGGACAGCCGTTTCCGAGTAGAGCAGCCCAACCGGTGGAAGACCCACAAGTGACAGCGTCGAGTCCAGGACACCGTCGGACTGGAGGATGTTGATCCAAGCGTACATCCTGATGATATAGCTCGTCCAGAACGGGAGGATGACAAGGAGCAGTAACAACGTCGTCCGTCTCGAGAATCGCACGATACTGTAGGCGAGCGCATATCCGACGATGACGACGATCACCGTGACCTTGACCGTGATGACGAAGGTCCGCCAGAGGATGACACGATACACCTCGGTGAACAGGAACTGTCGATAGTTCTCGAGTGTCCACGGCCCATCGACGGTGCCAGCCCGAAAGCTGATGAGGAGCATCGCGACCAACGGCAAGGCGAAAAATAGAAGCAAAAAGGCATACGGCGGGCTGACGAGGAGTCCGGTGGCAAGCCGGTCGTGCTCTCGAAGATAGCTGATACCGGCACTGAACCGATCCGCCATTCGAGTGTCTCGGTCGGTTCCGCTCGTCGTATCCATTACGGTACCTCGTTTTGGAAGATGAAGACATCACTCGCATCCCAGGACAGGACCACCGAATCCCCTTCGTGGACCCGATAATCACGGACGTTTGCAGTCATCGTTTGCAGTTCCGTTTCGACGTCGTAAATCGTATCGCTACCCTGATAATTAACGGTAGAGACTGTTCCACTGATCCGGAAATCGGCATCCACGGACGCTGGTCTATCCGAAACATCGATGTTGTGTGGTCGGACACTGATAGTAGCTCGATCGCCTTCACTCACTGCGGGAGTGGACTCATCCGCTCTGATGGCGTCAGGACTGGCCGTGACGCGCGTTCGATCCACCGGAACGGTGACAGTCCGACCGTCATACTCGAGCGTGATTCCGTCCTCACCGGTTCCTGTCACCGTTGCCGCGAGGGTGTTCACGTCGCCAATGAAATCCGCAACGAAATGGCTCGCTGGATCGTCGTACAGCTCCTCAGCGGATCCGATCTGTTCGATGTTTCCCTCGTTGAGAACGATGAGACGATCGGAGACCGACAGAGCGACTTCCTGATCGTGGGTGACATAGAGGAATGTGATCCCCGTCTCCGCCTGGATTCGCTGGAGTTCGACCTGCATATGCTGGCGGAGCTTGCGGTCGAGGCTCGAGAGCGGCTCGTCGAAGAGGACCACACGCGGTTCGTTCACGATCGCCCGTGCAAGCGCAACCCGTTGTTGCTCACCGCCCGAGAGTTCCGAGACGTCCCGGCCCCCGTAGTCTTCCAAACGAACCATCTCCAACATCTCCTCGGCTCGTTTTTCGCGTTCGGCTTTTTCCACACCGCGCTGTTTGAGGCCGTACTCGATGTTTTCGGCGACCGTGAAGTGGGGGAACAGCGCCAGATCCTGGAACACCATGTTCACGTCCCGTTCGAATGGGGGCGTTCCCACGACTGATGTGCCGGCGATCTCGATATCACCAGCTGTCGGCTGCTCGAAGCCGGCGATCATCCGAAGGATTGTGGACTTCCCGCTCCCCGACGGACCCAGAATGGAGACGAACTCCCCATCCGAAATCGCGAAGGAGACGTCGTCAACCGCAGTCAGCCCGCCGAACTGTTTTCTCAGATCGGTGAGCGACAGGAGCGCCATACGTTAGGCGGCTTTGACTTCGGTCCAGATTTCGTCGTAGCGCCCTCGGACGTCGTCGGTGAGCGTTTCCTGGAACTGGAGGTTCCAGCTGTCGGGCCACTTCGTGAACTCGGCGTCCCGATCGGAGAGGCTGTCGCTGATGTCGACCGAGGGTTTGTATCCCATCGTGTCGAAGAGTTGGTACGCGTTTGCGGGATCCGTTGCCCAGTTAGTGAACAGCGTGGCGGTGATCGGATTGGGTGCCCCTTTTGGCACCACGAACAGGTCGGAGGTGAACAAGGCTCCCTCCTCGGGCGCCGTGTAATGGACGGGTGCGTCCTCCTGGAAGCGGGCACTATACGTCCGCCCCATGGTAAGAGGCCCGGCAACGACGTCCTCGTTGACGAACAGTGACATCCCCTGTTGATAGTCACCCCAGTACGTCCGCACGAGCGGCTTCTGGTTGGTGAGGACCTCGCGGATCTCCTCGTAGTCGTCCGGTTCGATGGGATCCTGCCCGGTGTACATTGCAGCAATCTGGCAAGAGACGGTCGAATGATCCCACATCGTAATTCTGCCCTCGTATTCTTCGTCCCACAGCACACCCCACGAATCGGGGCCGTCCTCACCGAACTCGTCGGTGTTGTACGTGAGTGGATAGAGGACGAGGCTCTCCGGAACCGCGTAGATGCTGCCGTCCTGCCGATAGGACGAAACTTCCTTTACCCGGTCGAGTACGTGCTCCCAGTTCGGCATCGAGTCGACCGGCAACTCGTGGAGATAATCGTTTTCGATCGATCGATCGACCCAATTCGTGGTGGCCGCGATGTTATCGATCTCCTCGTTGCCCGCCTCGAGTTGGGAGTACCACTGCTCTGCCGACGAGTACCCCGAGTTGCTCACGGATACGCCATCGTATTCTTCGGGGAACGCGTCCATAGCCCACTCAGCCCAGTCGTCGTACCAGTTCCACAGGTTGAGCTGGTTCGAATAGTCGGTCGGTGGCCACTCCTCGATATCCATCGGCGTGGCCTCGCCACCGTCGTCACTACCACCGGAACACCCAGCCAACCCCGTCGCTGCGGCAAGGCTGATTCCAGTGGTCTGCAGAACCTTCCGCCGGGAAAGGTTGCAGGTGTCATCTATGATGTCATTGGGATTTGGCATACATTGCCAATCGGACCAACCGTCACATATAATTTGGGTCTGAACCAATCAGAAATCTGAGGGGTGCCTCAGGGGGATGGAACGCGAAACGGTTTATAACGTGACAGGGAACATCGAATGCAGAACGATGAACGAACGCCAGGTTGTGGTCTTCGACGACAGAATCGAAGATCTGGCCATCGAGCGAGAGATATTCGGGGGGATTGCCGTCGATCTCACCCTGTCCGGAACGACAAGAGAGCACGTGCTCACGGACGGTACCGACGCGTTCGGCATCATAATTGACGCAACCGTCCCGATACCCGCCGATGTCATCTCAGCACTCGACGAACTCGAGATCGTAGCCCGGTCTGGTGTCGGGTTCGATAACGTAGATGTCGACGCCGCAAGAGATCGGGACATCAGAGTGACGAACGTCCCCGATTACTGCCTGGATGAAGTCTCTACACATGCGCTCTCCCTCATTCTGGCACTCGTTCGCAATCTCCCGGTCTACGACCGCCGGACGAGTGATGGATCGTGGGACTGGACTGACGGCGTGGCGATCGAGCGCCTCAGCGAACAGACCCTTGGAATCGTCGGCTACGGGAACATTGGAAGTCGAACGGCCAGGAAGGCCGCGCCGTTCTTCGAGGAGCGACTCGCCTCCGATCCGTACGTGGCGGACAACACGATCCGGTCGGATGATGTCGAGCCGGTCGGGTTCGAGGACCTGCTCGCTCGTTCGGACGTGATCTCCCTCCACCCTCCCCTGACCGAGGAGACCAGAGGAATGATCGACACGTCAGCATTCGGGAAGATGAACGACGAAACGATTCTCGTCAATACGAGCCGCGGGGAAGTCATCGATCAGCAGGCGCTCGCCGACGCCCTCGATCAGGGAACAATCGCGGCAGCTGGACTCGATGTCATGGCAGCCGAACCGCCAGAGAACCACCAACTACTCGCCCGGAACGACGTCCTGGTCACCCCACATGCGGCCTGGTACTCCAACCAGTCGCTGGTTGATCTCCGGCGAGGGGCGGCTCGAGAGGTCAAACGCACGCTCGAAGACGAGCCCCCGAAACACCCGGTCGAAGAGCAAGAGTGGATCTGAATGGGCCGATTACGTCGCCGGGGTCGAGGTGTACGCCACTGCCGTCGAAGCTATCGCTTCGTAGCGAAACGACACGGAAAGCAAGGCCGTCAGCTCCCTGCCGGTGAATGTCGCCCCGTTCTCACGGGGTCAGGAACTCGTGAGCGGCCTCCGCGACGATAGCTATCGACTCCAACACCTCGCCCCATTCGATGTATTCGTTCGGGAAGTGCGCACGATCGACACTTCCCGGGCCGAACACCACTGCCGGGATGCCACTCTCGACGAAGAGTCTCGAGTCGGCTCCGTAAGTAGCCCCTTGCGGTGAGGAATCGAGACCGTGACTGTTCAACGACCTCTGGAGCGCCCGGACCACCGGCACATCCTGCTCGACCTCCGCGGGGATGAACTGTATATCGCGCCGCTCCATCGTCGGGGAGTGGGACTGCAGCCAGTCACTCTGGTCCACGACCGTCTGTAGCCGCTCGCGGAAGGCACGCTCGACCGCATCGATCGTCTCTCCGGGAGCCACACCGATACGAACGTCCGATTCGAGGTGGGCCGGCACGGACGAGGCCCAGGATCCGGCTTCGACAATCCCGAAATTGACTGGCCAGGCGATCGGAGATGTCTCGTACAGCGGATGGGTGACCTGCTCGTTACGCTCCGACTCTAAAGCGAGGAACGCCTGCCGGATGGTCTCGAAATGAGGGAGGACAGATTCCCCCTCCCACCGCGTTGCCGCGTGGGCGGACCGGCCTTCGACCGTCACGGTGACCATCAGTGACCCCTCGGTGGCGGTCACCATTCCCAGCTCGGTCGGTTCGGCGATGATGACGCCGTCCCGCTGGAAATCATAGGGTGAATCCTCGACTGCCGCTTTCGTGCCAACCCCTCCGGTTTCTTCTCCCACGACCGATTCCACGACGATGCGACCATCGATATCGTCTCCGTGGCGTTCGCGAAACGCCACGACCGCATAGAGTAAGCCAGCGAGTCCCGATTTCATGTCTGCCGCGCCCCGGGCATAGAGGCGTTCCCCATCCCAGGTGGGATCGAAGGGGTCGGTGTCCCAGGACGCTTCGTTGACGGGCACGACGTCCATATGACCGTTGAGGACGAGCGTTTTCCCTGCCTCGGGGTCGCCGAACTCGAAGACTCCGGCGACGTTCGGACGATCCGTCAGATCAAGGGTGTCGATATCGCCAAACGCGGGGTCGGACTCGAAATGTTCAGGTGCGGCCTCCCATCGAACGATTTCCGCTGCACCTGCGTCGACAAGCGCCTCCTCGAAGCGGCGTTGTGCCGGACGCTCCGTTCCGTCGGTCGTATCGATTCGGAGGAGATCGAGAGCGAGCGAACGGATTCGATCGTCGTACCGTTCGCTCGACAAAGTGCGCATACTTCTAATTTCTAATTACCACACCGAGGTGTGATGAATATTTCGCCCACTACGAGAAAAGGTCGGCTGACGTGTCACTGACGGGGCTGCTACGGTTTTGAAACGGCGAACCCTGCCGCCTACACGGAGGCGGGGAACCACGCCAGGTTTCCAGCATCGTCAGGTGCCCGTTCTGCTGGCGTTCAGTCCGCGACCGATCAACAGGACATGGCGAGTGGTCGTCAGACCCAACTGTCTCGGTTCCGTGCCACGCCGCTCACTGTGAAGCGTGGTGAGACAGACACGGTGGACTGCATCACTGTCTTCCGAAGTGGGGCAAAGCCCGAGCAGGTACTCGGTGAAAGTCCACTCAAAGAAGAGTGCGTGGGCGAATGCGAGTATGTTGCACCTCGCGAGGACTGATACTGACGGTGGGCTTTCGACAATGAGTGTTCGGGAAGTTCCAGGCTATTGAGAAGGTCCCTCCGGATATATCTGATCGCTCGTCGAGAACCTACACGGAGACAACAGCAATGCCGATCGAAAACCTTGCCCGAGAAGACGTCGTCAGTGCTGGTCCCGGAACATCGGTCCCCGAACTCGCCCAACAAATGCGAGACGAAAACGTCGGGAGCGTCGTCATTACGAGCGACAATATCCCGACCGGGATCGTCACAGACCGCGATCTGACGACACGCGTACTCGCCGAAGACACTGCTTCGACCGATCAGACAGCCGACGACGTCATGTCGACGGACCTGTGTGCAGTGGGTCCCGACGCTGGCTTTTACCAGGCCGCACAGGTGATGAGCGAGAATGGCGTGCGTCGCCTGCCCGTCTGCGACGAGAATGACGAACTCGTGGGGATCATCACCGCCGACGACCTGACCGAACTACTCGCCGACGAAAACCAGCAGCTGGCCTCGGTCATCCAGGCGCAACGGCCCGAATACTAAATTCAGCCCCTGAACCGAAGACGGGGCTACAAGACCGCTTAATACTGACGGCTATATCTTCGTGAGCATAGTCGACATTGCTCATGGGCGTATAGCCGTTAGTATACCGGTCGACGTAAGCCCTGATACTTTCAGCCGGGAGTCCGGCTGAGAAGTATCAAAAGTTACGTCGACCGGTATATGAACAATCTGGTTCCTCTCGGTGCCGAACTCGGGGTAAATCTCGTCCCAGTCGACGGACTTTGGATCGGAGGTACCGCTGTTTGGCGATGAAACACCAGCACGTCGGCGCGGATCGCTGTCTCTGTCAGGCCAGCCGACGTCGGTGGGTTCAGACTGTTATTCTCCGACGGCAACTGTCGCCCCATTCATTACCGCCGACTCCGGGACGGCCACTGTCACCGTCCCGTTCGCGGTTGGGACGTCGTACGATCCAGGCTGTGCAACCCGTACGGCGTACGCGCCCGTTGCGTTCGTCGCCGCTCGCCGTTCGTACGTGAACGACGTTCCGGGGATGTCGACATCGGTCGTAGCGTCAACGGTCGTATTCGCCGGGCCACTCCCGCGAATCGTCGCCCCGGGGACGACGAGGAAGGCCTTCCGGGATCCGTCTGCCGTCGTGAAGACGGCACGATACTGTCCAAGCCCCGCCACGTCGTTCTCCCGGCTCCCGAGATTGTCGTGCAGTCGTGCGTGCATCATGCGAGCATCCGTGTCACGATCGCGCGTGACGGTGAAGCGTACGCGGTCAGCCAGCATACTGGTTGCCTCCGCGGGCTCCGTTTGTGTCATGAACGTCTGGTAGTTCGACCGTGCATACCCATACGAACGAGACTCGCCGTTTACGAAGTAGTTGTACAGGCGGTTCCACCCCCACTCGCTGAAGACGTAACTCTCTGACGGCGAGTGCCAGCCCTGCTCGTCGGCGTAGTCAGCCATCCACGCCGCTGTCTCGTAGACGTCGTCGTCAGTGGTGACCTGTTCGACCTTGATTGCAGTCTGCATGACACCCAGCCCCCCGACGAGGACGAACAGCGCGAGCAGGGCGGCGACCGTCGACGTATCGGGCCGTCTGGGCACCCAGTCGCTCAGATCGCTGTCGCCGTCCGCAGTATCGAACAGCACTGGTGGCCGCGTGAGGTCAACGGTTGCGGCGAGCCAGACGAACCCGATCGCGGCGAACGGCGACAGGAAGATGCCGAGCTGGCCGGTAAACCGGACCTGGAACAGCGAGAGGATGAAGAAATACCACGCGTACACGCAGGCGACCAGCCACGGCGACCTGTCGGGCGAGCGTCGGTAGCTCACCCACGCGAGGACGGGCACGCCGAGAAAGAGGAACAACCCAAACAGCAGCAGAAAGCCAAGCGCGTCGCCGCTGAACAGCGCGTTGACTTCTGCGATGTTATCAGTTCGCCCGATGACCCCGAGCCCGCGCAGTAATCGCTCCCGGAGGTCAGGAAAGGTTGTCCACGCGATGGCAAGCCCGATCGCCGCACTGAGTGCTTCGAGGATCGCGACGTCCCGGACTGGCCGACCGATCCTGTGGGCGAGTTCGCCGACTGCGACCACGGCGACAGTCCCGGCCAGCAAGAGCACGGGCGTGACAGTGACGACCTGCGTGTGCCAGCCGTACCTGACGTGTCCGAAAACAGCGAGGCATGCGGCGAGGGCAAGTCCGACGATTACTGGAATGTGTGTGACCGACGGCGAACGGTCTGTATGCACGTCGATGAGGACGCGAAGTGGAACGAGTGCCGCGATGGGGACGAGCAAGAGCGGGCCGTTGTCCCAGGCGAGCGTCTGGGCGCCGACGCCAATCCCGAGAGCGAGTGCAGCGAGCCAGGGTCCGCTCTCGCTGAGGTGTTCGCGGCGCTTGACGTCGGCGAGTGCGACGAGGGCGGCCGCCGTCAGCGCGAGCCAGACGTAATCGAAGGCGTGGTGGTCGGCAAAGCCCAGTGCCGTCCGGAGGCCGTGACCAGGCATCACCGCCAAGACGACGACAGACGCGAGCGCGATACGCCGGTCGTTGGTGAGCCGGAGGGTCAGCCAGTACAGAAGGCCGGCGGTCAGGACAGCCGACACTACGGGGTAGACGGCGAGAATCGCCCCCGCGGTGTTGATGCCACCAGCCAGGTCTGCGATCCACGCGAGCGTGGCGACGAGCAGTGGTTCGCCGCGCTCGATATCGAATGGGAGGTCAGTGAGCGATTCGGTGGACGTCAGCGTCTGTTCGACCCAGTATCGATAGAAGTAGGGATCGTTTCCGGAGAGCACCACGGCCCCGTCGCGGAAGATTGACCCGACGACGAACGATCGCATGACGACGACCAAGACGAGCGCACCCGCGAGCAGGCCGGCTGCGCGGGTGTTCACCGTGGGCAGTGACACCTCGACCGACGGGGCTGTTCCTGCGTCAGTCGCAGGCGCACGCTCGGCTGGTGAGTCGTCCTGGAGTGCTGTACGCACAGCGTCGGGATCTGCGAGCCGGTACTCGTCACCCTCTTTCTCGACGATGTCGTTGGCGACGAGTTCCCCGAATGCGCCCGAGTCGACCGGGATGTCCTCGAAGGTCCAGGTGTCGGTCTCGGCGTCGACATCGAGGATGGCCGCAAGCGGTGACTGGAGGTCGGGTCGATCCGCGAGGAGGTCCTCGACCCGCCGGCCGTCTGCCATGTCCGTGTGCTTGCCCGGTCACCGCATAAACCCATCGGGCTCGGGCGGGCCGTTGCCGGTCCGAGGAGGGGTTTCTGGTCCCGTCGTTGCAGGATCTGAAGACGACATCTTGAAGTTTTTCGGCGCAAATCATTCTATCACCGCCTGATGGACGGGATTCCGGTGCTTTCGGCCCACTTCAACCAAGGTGCGATGGAACAGCGTGTTTCGTGGCATTGTGGTGATCGAAGGCGCTAAAAACCACCAGAATGCGGCAGATATAATGAATATCTGATGGGTGGGATAGCAAAGTGGCCCAATGCGCCTGCCTTGAGAGCAGGTGGCCGAGAGGCCTCCTGGGTTCAAATCCCAGTCCCACCGTGAGTGCGCGGCGCAAGATCGCGCCGCGCCGAACGACACCTGGGATTTGAGGTAGACCGGACGCGCAGCGAAGCGAGCACGTCCGGGCGTGGTTCAAATCCCAGTCCCACCG